>NZ_JBFBAD010000216.1:467-11772 GCF_040682075.1 Actinoplanes sp. NPDC051411
GACCCTCCTGCTGCCGCCTCGGCAGACCCTCCTGCTGCCGCCTCGGCAGACCCTCCTGCTGCCGCCTCGGCAGACCCTCCTGCTGCCGCCTCGGCAGACCCTCCTGCTGCCGCCTCGGCGGACGGCTCCTGCTGCGGCCTTGGCGGACGGCTCCTGCTGCCGCTTTGGCGGACGCTTGTGGTTGCCGCTTAGCTGCCGTTCTTGCTGGCGCCGAAGCGGGCGAGCCAGTCGTGGCCGGCGCGGTCGAAGGGCTCGGTGGCGGCGGTGACGCGGGCGACCAGGTCGTCGGCGGCGGCCCGGGCCCGGGCGATCACCTCGGTCGGATAGCCCAGAAGCACCTGATGCTCGGCGAACTCGTCCTCGTCGACCAGCAGGACCCGGCCGTCGCGCTTGCGGATCACGTCGAGATCGAGGTCGACGGCCTCGATGATGTCGCCGTTGCGGACCGGGCGGGTGGTGACATCTACGTATATCTCGGTATCACTCGCCGCGTGCCAGGTCGCGATCCACTCCCCCACGTCGGGCACCAGCATCACGTAGTCGTGCGGCCGCAGAATCGGCTCCTCGTCACCGCGCTGGAAGAGCGTGCCCTCGGCGCCACCCAGCCACCATCCGTGACGGTCGGTCCCGAGCGGCACGACCGGGTAGTGCCAGTGCGGCTTCCCGCCCCACTTCGTGAACCGCATCTCGATGCTCATCCCCGCTCACCTTTCCCGGAGGTCGTAACGCTCACCCGGGTCTGAGTGAGCGATCGGTAGAGCTCGGACCGGATCGGCAGACCTCGGCATCGCAGCCGCACTGAGCGGAGATCGCTGCCCGGTCCGTCGCCCGGCCGAGATCGCGGCTAAGGCGCGATTGTCCGCTCTCGACAGATCGCCGCGGTGGAATGTCACACATCAACCGGCCGCACTCAGCCGAATTCCCATCACGCCGCCCGTCGGCCAGCCACACGCAGCCGAACACCACCCGTCGGCCGGTGGTCGCACGCACCTGAGCTGTCGCCGCATCACACGCCAGGCTGGTCGCGAGCCTGACTCCGACACACCACGACTGGTCGCACACAGGCAGGTTTCGCGCCGCACCACGCGCCGGGCTGGGCGTACGCGTAAGAATTCCGGCACACCACGGGGCCGGACACAAACAGCAAATTTCCCGCCGCGACACTTCGGTCGGCCAGCCGCCGCTGAATTCGCGCCTTGCCAATCTGGGCGAAGCCCGCGAATAGCCCGATATGGGGCAGGCACCGGGGAGGGCAAGCACAAAATGGCGATGGCGGCCCGTCGGGCCGCCCTTCACCGGAGGCCGGCCCAGTGGGGTGGGGCCGGCGGGGTGGGGGTCGGGGTCAGCGGTGACCTTCGGGCCGCTGGCGCCAGCGGTCCTCCAGACGGTCGATGAAGCCGGCCTTGCGGGTCTGGCGGGTGCGGCGCGTGGCAGTGCCACCCACCGCGTGCAGGTCGGGTGCGTGGCCCTTGCGCCGGGACTGCAGCGCGAACGCCGCGGAGCCGAGCATGACCACGAAACCGGCGACGCCGAGCAGGGTGTTGCTGCTCACCGTGCCGTAGACGACCAGTGCCAGACCAAGGATGATCACGAAGGCGGCGACCAGCAGCCGGCGCCGTGCATGGAAACGCGGGTCGTTGGCCCGCACGGCCGAGGCGAACTTAGGATCCTCGGCCAGCGACCGTTCGATCTGATCGAACAGTCGCTGCTCGTGCTCCGAGAGCGGCACGGCATTCCTCCCCGGGCGCGTGTCCGGTCCCTCTGATCGGGGGTCCGGCGGTGAAACTTAGGTAAGTGGCGCGGGACAGCCGTCGGCTGCCTTACCGAGCAAGTCTACGAGGGGGTTGGCGGGTCGGAAAGCGGGACGACCGTCGAGTAGGGGTGATTTTCGGTCCGCCGGAGATCGCTTCGTCCCAAAAGACTGGCCGGACCGACGCTTGCGCGGCCGAATCGGGCGGCCACGGCGTCGGCCGCGGCCTCGGCCTCGCGCCAGCCGCGCTCGGGTTCGCCCAGGGTGAGCTGCCGGGATGTGGTGGCGGCCGAGGTGAGGCCCTCGACGCGTACGCCGATGAGCCGGATCTGCTCGGTCGGGCCGAGCGCCCGGAACAGCGCCCACGACGTCTCGAAGATCTCGCGTGCCACATCGGTGCTGGCCGAATTCGTGCGGGAGCGGTTGACCGTGCGGAAGTCGGCCATCCGCACCTTGATCGAGACGGTGCGGCCGACGTTGCCGGAGGCGCGCAGCCGGGCCCCGACCTTCTCGGCCAGGGCCAGCAGGCTGCGCCGGAGCAGGGCGGGATCGGACACGTCGGTGTCAAAGGTCATCTCGGCACTGATCGACTTCTCGACCTGCTCGGGCTCGACCCCGCGCGGGTCGCGCCCCCAGGACAGCTCGTGCAGGTGGGCCGCCGACGCGTCGCCGACCGCCCGGCGCAGCATGCCCCACGGAGCGCTGGCCAGTTCGCCGACCGTGTGGAGACCGAGGCGGTGCAGCGTCTCGGCGGCCCGCTCCCCCACGCCCCAGAGCGCCTCGACCGGCAGCGGGTGCAGAAAGTCGAGGACCAGCGCCGCCGGCACCACGATCATGCCGTCGGGCTTGGCCCGGGTCGACCCGAGCTTGGCCACGAACTTGGTCGGCGCCACCCCGACCGAACAGCTCAGGCCCAGCTCGGCGACCATGCGCGCCCGGATGCGGGCGGCGATCTCGGCCGGACGCCCGAGCAGCCGCTGCGCGCCGGCGACGTCGAGGAACGCCTCGTCGACCGAGAGCGGCTCGACCAGCGGGGTCACGTCACGGAAGACCCGCATCGCGGCCTGTGACGCCTCGGCGACCTTGGCCCCGTCGACCGGCAGGAAGACGCCGCGCGGGCACAGCGCCCGGGCGCGCGCCATCGGCATCGCGCTGCGCACCCCGAAGGGCCGCGCCTCGTAACTCGCCGAGCTGACCACGCCACGCGGCCCGAGGCCACCGACGATGACCGGCTTGCCACGCAGCTCGGGCCGGGCGCGGACCTCGATCGAGGCGAAGAACGCATCCATGTCGACGTGCAGGATCGTGCAGCCCGCGTCGTCGGCTTCCGGCCCGAAACGCGGGTCACGTCCCTTGGGAACCACCTGGCTGCGACCCACACCAGCAGGTTAACCAGACCCCCTGACAAAAAAGGGCCCCGGGCGGGTCACGGATGACGCCCGAGCACGAAGCGGTCACCAGAGATCGATCTCGGCGCAGACGACTGCTCCGTCGCTGGACGGAGCACGTCACGCTTCAGGCAATGGCTGACTATTCACAATTCCGAAGGGCACATGGACGCTGGGTGCGACCTGAGACGTAGAGATCAGGTGTCCCTGCTGATCATCGAAGAATATGTGCGGTTTGAGGACGCCGATGACGGCGCCCTTGTCGATGCCGCCGAGGAAGAAGGCGTCATTGACCGTGACTCCCCACGCCTTGAGGCTGGCGACAGCGCGCTGATGGGACGGTGCGTTTCGAGCCGTGACGATGGAGACGTGCAGTCGAATCCGGTAGGTCGGATCGGAGGCTCGTTTCGCCTCTTCCCGCCGCTGGATCTTGTTGACCTGCTTCAGAAAGTCATGCAGCGGACCGGGCGAATGCGGCGTCACCGCGTTTGCCGTTTCATGGGCATGGAAGCTGTCGAGCCCTTCGGCCTGCATGACCCGCTCTGACGCGTCGTCGGCAAGGACACCGTCGAAGTCGAAGGCGATCCGAAGGTCGGAGTCGCCGTCGTCCTCCGTGTAGTTGGACGGAAGAACCTGGCCGGCCGGCAGGTTGCGGGCCATCGCCTCGTTCACGTCAGTCGGATTGGCCGACAGAAAGAGCGACATGTGCAGGACCGGCATGAATTTGTAGGGCGACTTGCCCTGCATGAAAATGGCCCGGGTGATGGGAAGCCCATGATGTTCGACCGACTTCATCACCCTCAGGCCCGTGTCCGGGTCATTCCGCGAAAGAATGATCACCTCGACCAGCGGGTCACCCTCGCTGCTCAGGTCGTTGAGTGAGAGCAGTCGCCTGATAAAGGGGAATGCGACGCCAGGGTCGAGCGGAATCTCCAGGTTTTCTTCCTGATATCGACGGTATTCCTCCTCGCCTTGATCACGGAATACCTGATCGGAGGCCGCAAGATCGAAGAGGGCACTGGAGGCGATGCCGATGACCAGTCGGTTCTCCAAGCTATATGGCAACGCGTGACCCTCTGATTCCTCTGATATGCGAGCAACCCCGGTTGATCATCATAGGCCGGAGCGCCGGGCCAGGAGCAGCAGCTCGTTGCCGTTCCCGCCCGGTTCCCACACCGCGGTGGTCACGTCGAAGCCCGCCTCCTCCACGGAGGGCCGGAGCGAGGTGTCATAACTGCTGCCCACACTGCCCCCGCCGGGAAGCACGGCGTGCTCCGTAACGCCCAGGGCCAGCGTGCCGCCCGGGCGCAGCAGGTCGTGGACGACGGTGAGCGACGTCGGCAGCGGCTGCCACAGTTGTACGTTGTTGACCGCGCAGACCGCGTCGACGCTGGCGGGCGGCAGGGTCAGGGAGTTTGCGGTCGCGTCGAGCAGGCGTACCCGGTCGCTGACGCGTCGCGTGCGGGACGCGGCCTGGGCCCGCATCGCCGGGGCCGGTTCGGCCCCGATGACCTGGCCGTTCGGCAGGGACTGGGCCAGCAGCAGGAGGCCCACGCCCGGGCCGGGACCGATTTCGATGACGGTTTCGTCGCCGCGCAGGTTGAGGGCGGCGATGGTGCGCCGGGTCAAGGTGGCGTTCTGGCGGGCCATCATCCGGCCGACGAGGCGCCCGAGGAGGCCTCGCGGCCGGGCGAACTGACTGTCGATCACGCGCCAAGTCTGGCACCGACCGCCGCGCAAAGCCGACCCGTCAGCGGGCGATCAACAGCGCGGTCGGCACCTCAGCGGGCGATCAACAGCGCGGTCGGCACCTCAACGGGCGATCAACAGCGCGGTCGCCACCTCAACGGGCGATCAACAGCGCGGTCGCCACCTCAACGGGCGATCAACAGCGGGATCTGCATTTCCGCGGCCGTCAACGCACCGTGATAGGCCACGAGCGTGTTCACGCTCGGCGGTTCCCACCCACTGGCCAGTGACACCGTGCGCTCCCGGCAGATCACGACCACCTCCCCGATGCGGCCGACGTGCGACGCGGGCACCGGGCCGTAGAACCCCTCGTCGATCGCCTGCTCGCGGCTCACCACCGCGGCCTGATCGCCGAAGACGGTCCGCCACGCGGCGATCACGTCGTCCCGGGCACCGGAAGCCACGTAGAGGTAGCGGACCCGCGGCTCTCCCGCGACCCCGATCACCCCCGACGACAGTTCCGGCATCAGACCCATGTCTATGCGGGAGGTGGCCGGCACGTTCAGCTGGCCGTGGTCGGCGATCACCAGGAGGGCGGATCGCGGCGGCAGTGAATGGACGACCCGGTCGAGCAGGGTGTCGACGCCGGCGGCCGCCGCGCGCCACTGCGGTGAGTCGACCCCGTGGCCGTGGCCGGCGCTGTCGAGGTCGGGGTGGTAGGCGTACACCAAAGCGGGCGAAGGCCCGGCCGTAAGGGCCTCGACCAGCCCTTTTGCCACCTGCTCGCCGGTCGAGGCCGGGATGATCGGCGCCCCGCGGTTCATCGCGACCGTGAGTCCCGTGCCCTCGAACTCGGGTTTGGTCACCGCCGCCGTGCGGACGCCCGCGGCCGCCGCCTGCTCGAACCGGGTCGGCAGCGGCTGCCACTCGCGCGGGTCCGGCTCTTTGCCCCAGTGGATGTGGGTGAGGTTGTGGCCGTCCGGCTGCCGCACCGTGAAGCCGAGGATGCCGTGCGCGCCGGGCGGCACGCCGGTGCCGAGCGTGGCCAGGCTGACCGGCGTCGTCGAGGGGAAACTCGCGGTGAGGAAGCCGGCGTCGGCCGACATGTCGGCCAGGGTCGGGGCGTACGCGGCGGCGACCGGAAGTTGATGGAACCCGAGCCCGTCGACGAGCAGCACACCGACGCGTTCGACGCCGTCGAGCCGTGAGCGCAGCCCGAGGACGTCGGTTGTCCCGGGCACGCCGAGCAGCGCGTTCACGCTCGGCAGCACGTCGGCGAGGCTGCCGGTGCCGTAGGCGGGGTTCACCGGAAGCAGCGCCGACGCGGGCAGGTGGTCGTCGGGAACGATCGGCAGGCTCATCAACGAGGCTTGCGGGCGAAGAGATGCAGTTGGGAGGCGATGTCGCGGAACGGCGGCCGGGCGGCGAGCGCGAGTTCGAGGTCGAGCACGGCCTGCGGGTCTTCTTCGAGCACGGCGGCGGGAAGGAGGTCGGCCAGGACGCGTACGCCGTGGGTCTCCACCACCTCGAGCCCCGCCGACCGCAGGAGTTCCGCCGCCGTTTCGGCGTCGTATCGGCGCCGCAGGGTGTCCCGGGCGCCGGCGCGGCCGTCCGGATCGGTGACCACCGCCGAGGCCGACCGCAGGTGGCCGTTGATCGCCCGGCCGAGGATCGCCGCCGCCCGGCTCGCGACGAGCAGGCTGACCGCTCCGCCCGGGCGCAGCGCGGCGGAGATGGCCGCGACCACCCCGGCCGGTTCGTCGACGACTTCGAGCACCGCGTGGCAGAGCACCAGGTCGGCGGTGCCCGGCTCGACCAGGGCGGCCAGCGCGTCGCCGTCGCCCTGCACCGCGCGCACGCGGTCGGCGACGCCCGCGTCGGCGGCCCGCCGGGTCAGCGCGGCGAGCGCGTCGGGGCTGGCGTCGACCACGGTGACCTGGTGGCCGGCCTCGGCCAGCGGCACGGCGAAGCCGCCGGTGCCGCCGCCCACGTCGAGCACGGTCAGTGACTGGTCCGGGTGCCGGTCGAGCTCGCGGCGCAGCACCGCCCAGACGGCCGCGGTGCGAGCGGTGAGCTGGGGCCGGGCCGTTCGCGTCGATGTGGAGTCCACCCGGGCAGCGTAGCGGGCGGGGGCGTTCAGAACTTGAACAGAACGCCGGTCGCCCGGGTCATCTCGCAGCTGTTGCCGTATTGGTGCGTCCACTTCACGGGAGCGCCCCGCCATGTCCCGGCGATCCGGGCGGTGACCGGCTGCCACAGCATCACGCACATGACCTGGGCCGGTTTGATCTTGGCCGGGTCGGCGCCGGTGCGGCGCAGGACCGCGCAGGCCTGGGCCGCCTCGGGGTGGTCGCCTGCGGTCGGGTTGCAGGCCAGCCGGACCGTCTGGGCGGCATAGGTGAGCGTCAGGTGTGACTGTGCCGGCGCCGGGTTGAACAGAAGCGCCGCGGCGATGAGTGTTCGGATCATGATGGCCCCCTAACCCGTATAATAGCCGCGAATCACCGAAAATCGCGTGAAGCCGGCGTCACCGGCGGGGTGATCGCCTCGAGGCGGTCGGCGACGAGGTTGAGCACCCCCTCCGCCTTCTCCAGTCGGCCGCGCACCAGCAGCGCTGAACTGGTCCGGGCCACCCGCCGATATTTCTGCCACAGCCCGGGCGAGCAGGTCACGTTCAGCATCCCGGTCTCGTCCTCCAGGTTCACGAACGTCACCCCGCCCGCGGTGGCCGGCCGCTGCCGGTGGGTGACGATCCCGCCGACCCGGATCCGGGTGCCCGCCTTCACCCCCGGCAGCCGCTCGATCGGCAGCGCCCCCGCCCGTTCCAGCTGCTTGCGGATGAACTGGGCCGGATGCCGGTCCGGCGACAGGCCGGTCGCCCACACGTCCGCGACCAGCCGGTCCACCTCACTCATCCCGGGCAGCATCGGCGCGTCGGTCCCGGTCACCGTGCCCGGCAGACGGTCCGGTTTGTCCTGCGCGGCCGCTCCCGCCGCCCAGAGCGCCTCACGGCGCGAAAGACCGAACCCGGCGAACGCGTCTGCCGTCGCCAGCGCTTCCAGATGTACGGCGGTGCATCCCGTACGCCGCGCCAGGTCAGCCATGCTGCGGTAGTCCCCGCCGGCCTTGCGCTCCTGTTCGATCCGCTGCGCCAGGTCGTCGCCGATCGTGCGGATGCGGGACAGCCCCTGGCGTACGGCCGGGCCGCCAAGCCCCCAGGCTTGCGGCCTCTCCTTCTCCCCGGCCTTCTCCTTCGTCTCCGGGGTGATCTCCAGGGTCGCCGCGGCGTCGCTCAGGTTGATGTCGGGCCGCCGCACCTCGACCCCGTGCCGCCGGGCGTCGTCGACCAGCGACTGCGGCGAGTAGAACCCCATCGGCTGCGCGTTGAGCAGCGCCGCGCAGAACGCCGCCGGGTGGTAGCGCTTGAGCCACGCGCTGACATAGACCAGGTACGCGAAGCTGATCGCGTGGCTCTCCGGGAAGCCGTAGCTGGCGAACGCGCACAGCTTCACGTAGAGGTCTTCGGCCAGTTCGCCGGTGATGCCGTTGGCCGCCATCCCCTCGTAGAGCCGGTCCCGCATCTCCCGCATCTTCTCGATCGACCGCTTCGAACCCATCGCCCGCCGCAGCTTGTCGGCCTCCAGCGGGGTGAACCCGGCCGAATCCATCGCCAGCTGCATGAGCTGTTCCTGAAAGAGGGGTACGCCGAGGGTCTTCGCCAGCGCGCGTTCCATCGTCGGATGCGGCATCTCCCACTTCTCGAGGCCGTTCTTGCGCCGGATGTACGGATGCACCGAGCCGCCCTGGATCGGGCCCGGCCGGATCAGCGCGACCTCGACGACCAGGTCGTAGAACACGACCGGCTTCAACCGGGGCAGCGTCGCCATCTGGGCCCGGCTCTCGACCTGGAACACCCCGACCGAGTCGGCCGCCTGCAGCATCCGGTAGACCTCGGCGTCGTTCGGCCGGATGTTCGTGAAGTCGAGCCGGTCGTGGATCATGTCGAACGCGTAGTGCAGCGCCGACAGCATGCCCAGGCCGAGCAGGTCGAACTTGACCAGGTTGACCGCGGCACAGTCGTCCTTGTCCCACTGCAGCACGGTGCGGCCGGGCATCCGGCCCCACTCGACCGGGCACACCTCGGACACCGGCCGGTCACAGATCACCATGCCGCCGGAGTGGATGCCCAGATGCCGCGGGAAGTCCTGCACGGTGTTGGCGAACTCGACGACCTGCTCCGGGATGTCCTCCACGTCAACCGTCGCGACGCTGCCCCACCGGTCGATCTGCTTGCTCCAGGCGTCCTGCTGCCCCGGCGAGAACCCGAACGCCTTGGCCATGTCCCGCACCGCCGACCGCGGCCGGTACGAGATCACGTTGGCGACCTGGGCGGTGTGCCGGCGGCCGTGCTTCTCGTAGACGTACTGGATGACCTCCTCCCGCCGGTCCGACTCGATGTCGACGTCGATGTCCGGCGGGCCGTCCCGTTCCGGGGCCAGGAACCGCTCGAAGACCAGGTCGTACTCGAACGCGTCCACATTGGTGATGTAGAGCGCGTAGCAGACCGCCGAGTTCGCCGCCGAACCCCGCCCCTGGCAGTAGATGTCGTTCTCCCGGCAGAACCGGACGATGTCGTAGACGACCAGGAAGTAGCCGGGAAAGTCGAGATTCTCGATCATGTCGAGCTCGTACCTGAGCTTCTCGTAGACCTCCGGCACCTCCTCGGGCAGGCCGTAACGCTCCCGGGCCCCGCGCATCGTCAGCTCCCGCAGCCAGCTCATCTCGGTGTGCCCGCCCTCGGGGATCGGGAAGGCGGGCAGCTGCGGGGCGACCAGCTGCAGGTCGAAGGCGAGCTCGGCGCCCAGCTCGTGCGCGTTGGCCACCACACCCGGATAACCGGCGAACCGGCGCGCCATCTCGGCCCCGCTGCGCAGATGGGCGGTGCCGGCCGCGGGCAGCCAGCCGTCGATCTCGTCCAGGCTGCGCCGGGCCCGCACGGCGGCGAGCGCGGTGGCGAGCCTCCGATCGGACGGCCTCGCGTAGTGCACGTTGTTGGTGGCGACCGCCCGCAGGCCGCGCCGGCCGGCGAGGGCGAAGAGGGCATCGTTGCGGTCCTCGTCGTACGGATTACCGTGATCGGTCAACTCGACCACCACCCGGTCCTCGCCGAACAGGTCGACCAGCCGGTCCAGCTCCCACATCGCCGGGCCGAGCCCGCCGGTGGCCAGCGCCTGCGGCACGATCCCCTTACGGCAGCCGGTCAGCACGGTGCCCCGGCCACCCAGCTCCCGGGCAACCTCCTCCAGGCTGGTGTAGTCGGGCTTACCCTTCTCGGCGCCGGCCAACTGGCCGTTGGCGATCGTCCGGCCCAGCGCGGCGTACCCCTCAGGACCGTTCGCCAGGACCAGCAGATGTCGCCCCTCGGGGTCGGGTTCGCCGTTCTGCGGCCTGCTCAGGCCGAGCGAAAGCTCGGCGCCGAAAATCGTCGGCAGATGAAGCTCCCCGGCCGCCTCGGAAAACCGGACCACACCGTAGAAGCCGTCGTGATCGGTGACGGCGAGCCCGCTCAGGCCCAGCCGGGTCGCCTCCTCGGCCAGATCGCGGGGATGACTGGCCCCGTCGAGAAAGCTGAAGTTGGTGTGACAGTGCAGCTCGGCGTAGGGAACGGTGGGCTCCTCCGGCCGCACCAGCGCGGGCGCCTCATAGGGCTTCCGCTTCCGGCTCCAGGCCGGCGAATCCCCGCCGTCGGCGTCGACGGCGAGCGGATCCACGCTGTAGGGCGCGGTGTCCGGTGTGCCGATCCGGTGGGCGTCGTCGCCGGGCGGCGGCACCGGCTTCCGGCCGGAGAGCATGTTCTCCAGATCGGACCAGGGCACCTTCGGGTTATTGAAGCCCACCGCGGCCCTCCCGTTCAGTCATAGACCGCCTCCACCGCCCAGTGGCCACCGACCAGCGAGACCAGCAAGGCCCTCCCGTCGGCCAGCGTCATCTGAAAACGCGCGCGGCGCCGGGACTCGCCGGGCGCCCACCACCGCTCGTCGACCGGCCACGGCCCGGTCCAGCCGGTGACCTCGACCGGGCGGCCACGCTCGACCACGAGGGCGGCGGGCGGGGCGGTGAGTTCAAGGCGGGCGCTGACCCCGACCGGGAAGCCGGCTTCGTCGAGCACCACCGCCCCGAGCGGGCGAGGCAGCACGACCGCGGGTTGCGGCCGGGGCAGGCGCCCGGGCCAGGGCGGGAGCGCCGGGGGACGCTTCGCCGGCCGCCCCTTTCCCGGCTTCCCTTCGGCGCCCGGCCACGTTTCCGTACGGCCGGCGGCTGCCCGGTCCTCATCCGGCCGCCCTTTGTCCGCGTAGGCCGGGGCGGCCCGCGCCTCGCCCGCGTGGCTCTCGGCTTTCGCCGGTTCCCGGTCGGCCTCCAACGGCTGAGGGGGCGTGGCCCGCACAAGCGACAACTGCGCAGACGCCGAGCGCCCGGC
>NZ_JBFBAD010000217.1:0-11696 GCF_040682075.1 Actinoplanes sp. NPDC051411
GGCTGTGTTCACCCGGGTTGAGCGTGTGGGGGAACTTTTTGGGGGGGGTGGTCCACAAACACCAAAATCCCCCCAACCCCAATCATTACAACCCCCACCCCCCAAAACGCGTCCAAGAGCAAGAAAACCCCCGGGAGAAACCACCGATCAGCGAATAACTTCGCCCTCGACAACCTCACCCTCGATAGCCCCCACAGGCCCAGACGGAACCGGCTCCGGCGAATCCTCAACCGGAGACCCCCGCCGAACCTTGACCCGGCGAGGCCCGAACAGATCACCCACGGCCGCAGCCCCAAGACGCCGCCCGGCAAAGTTCTCAATGCCCCGACGGGCGAAAACCCGACCAGGCGGGAACAGCAGCAGAAGACCCGCGAGCGACGTGATGAACCCCGGCACCGCCAGCAGCAGCGCACCACCCAACCCGGCCAGCGCGTTGGACACATCAGCTCCCGGCGGACGCCCCTCGACGGCCGCGGCCTGGAACCGCCGCCACCCCCGGATGCCCTCGCGGCGCAGCAGTGCCAGCCCGCTCACGGTGAAGGCGAAGAGCAGCAGGACGGCCCAGCCTCCGCCGATCGCGTGCGCGACCGAGATGAACACCACGATCTCGGCGATCGACAGCAGGGCGAGCCCGACGGGTAACAGGGCCAGTGGACGACGCATCAGGCACCTCCGGTTTCCAGCATGACACGCCGGTGCGGGGTCACGGCCAGGTCGAGCCTTGCCGGGGTCTGCGGCCGACCATGCTGAGCAGGGTCTCCTTGCGGGCCTGCAGGCCCCACGTGGTGACCCTGAGCAGCTGTTCCTTGAAGATGTTGCCGCTCATCTTGCTGACGCCGTGTTCGCGCTCGGTGAACGTGATCGGCACCTCGGTGACGCGGAAGCCCTGCCGGTGGGCGCGCCAGGCCAGTTCGACCTGGAACGAGTAGCCGGTGGAGGCGACCGTGTCGACGTTGATCGCTTCGAGGACGGGCATGCGGTAGGCCCGGTAGCCGCCGGTCGCGTCCTTGAACGGCATGCCGAGGGCCATGCGGATGTAGATGTTGCCGCCGCGGGACAGCAGCAGGCGGCGCATCGGCCAGTTGTGGACGCTGCCGCCGGCGATGTAGCGGGTGCCGAGGACGGCGTCGTGGTCGCGGAGCTGGTCGAGTAGCAGGGTCAGTTCTTCGGGGGCGTGGGAGCCGTCGGCGTCCATTTCGACGACCGCGTCGTATCCCTTGTTCTTGGCCCAGGCGAAGCCGGCCTTGTAGGCGGCGCCGAGGCCTTCTTTGCCGGCCCGGTGGAGCACGAAGATGTGGTCGTCGGCGACCGCGATTTCGTCGGCGATGGTGCCGGTGCCGTCGGGTGAGTTGTCGTCGGTGACGAGGATGTCGACCGACGGGACCGCCCTGCGCACCCGGTCGGTGATCGACCGGATGTTGTCCGCCTCGTTGTAGGTGGGGATTACCACCAGCACCCGTCCCACTCCCGGGTAGCCCTCGGCTTCGGTCACCGTTCCTCCGCGTGTCGTGCATCCTCGTCGATGGTCGTGCGCCGGCGTCGCAGCGGCAGTGCGCCGGCCAGGGCGACGACGGTCAGGGCGACGCCCGCCCATTCGGGCCATTGGCCTAAACGAGTCGCCAGCGTAGTGGGTCCGCCCAGTCGCATGTCACGCAGTACCACCGCCGGGGTGTTGAATCCGGTGGCGCCGTGGACGGTGCCGCCGGTGTCGACGAAGCCGGACACGCCGACGGTGGAGACCATCAGGGAGTCGCGGCCGTGTTCGACCGCGCGCAGGCGCACCATGGCGAGTTGCTGTTCGGCTTCGGCGGTGTTGAAGGTGGCGTTGTTGGTCTGGACGGCCAGGATCTGGGCGCCGCCGGTGACGGTGTCGCGGACGATGCCGTCGTAGGCGACCTCGAAGCAGATCACGTCGCCGAGGACGGCCGGGCCGGTGCGGATCACCCCGGGGTGGTCGCCTTTGAGCATGTTCTGCACCAGGTCGACCTTGTCGGTGACGAGCCGGGCGACCGGGCGCAGCGGCATGTATTCGGCGAACGGGACCGGGTGCCGTTTGACGTATATCTGGCTGTGGTCGGGGCCGGTGCCGGGCTGCCAGAGGATGCCCGCGTTCTGGATGTCGGACGGCTTGTCGGTGCGCAGGACGGCTCCGACGAGGATCGGCGCGCCGATGTCGTCGGCGGCGGCGGTGATCTCCTGGTAGGCGTCGGCGTTCTGCAGCGGGTCGATGTCGCTGGAGTTCTCCGGCCAGACGACCAGGTCGGGTTTGCGGGCCTTGCCGTCGGCGACCTGGGCGGCGAGCTGGATGGTGGCGTTGACGTGGTTGTCGAGCACGGCCCGCCGCTGCTCGTTGAAGTCGAGACCGAGGCGGGGCACGTTGCCCTGGACGATCGCGACGAGTTTGCTGGTGGAGCCGGGCTGGGCGACCGGGACCGCGGCCGGGCCGGCGGTCAGGGCGGCCGCCGCGACAAGGAAGCCGGCCGCGCGCCACGAGCCGGGCGCCCGCCAGGACAGGGGGTGCCGCCAGAGCAGCGCGAACAGGGCGCCACCGGCGGCGGCGACGGCGAAGGTGACCAGCGGGGCGCCGCCGTACGCGGCGAGGCGCAGTGTCGGGGCGTCGCCCTGGCTGAACGCGAGCCGCCCCCACGGGAAGCCGCCGAACGGGGCCCGGTCGCGCAGCGCCTCCTGGCTGAGCCAGAGCAGCCCGGCGAGCGGCGGCCACAGCCAGCGGCGCCGGTCGAGTAGCGGGGACACCCAGGCCGAGGCGAGGCCGAGCAGCGCGAAGATGCCGGCCTGGGCGAACGACAGCAGCATCCAGGGCAGCCAGCCGGCGGCCAGCCGGGTCCAGTCGAGCAGGGGGACGAACAGGACGAGCCCGGCGATGAAGCCGGCACCGGCACCGGCGCGCAGGCGGCGGCGGTGGGCGGCCGCCGCGAACAGGGCGACCCCGGCCGGGGCGAGCCACCACAGACCGTACGGCGGGAGCGACAGCAGCAGCGCCAGCCCGGCGAGCACGGCCAGCCCGAGGGCGACCGGCAGTCGCGGGGGCCGCGGCGGGGTGGCGGGCGCGGTGACCAGCGACTCCGCGGGCGGCTGCAGCGTCAGTTCCATTCGCGAGAGGCTACCTGGCGAAGCTGCGGCGGGGACATAGGGCAGGACGGGATGCGACCCGGCCCGGGCCGCATCCCGTTCGCTTCTTGCGCTGCCCCCGCCCACGGCCGGTGGTGCCGGTGGATCTCGCTGTTGACCTTCGGACCGGCCCGGCCCGGACTGGCTGCCCGCGTCGTGCCGTTGTCTACTGACCCCGCTCGATCCCTCAACCCACCGGGGGCGCGACCTGTTCGTGCCGCCCGCCGACCCCCGCTCCCTGGACCTGGCTGAACGCGCGACCCCCCCAATTTCGGATATGCGAGGACGCCGTGGCCAGTGAGCGGAGGGACAGTACGAACATCGGCCGCTCGCCGTGTTCAGGAAAGAAAGACGTTACGTCGGCCCCCCGCCCCGCTGTCAACCGCCTCACCCGCCTCTGGCGTGTCGCATCATCGGCGTGTCTCGCCGAACACCCGATCGGGCCCCCGGAGTTCTACAGAGCGCTCAGGAGCCCGGCCGCAGCGTCACGATGATCAATGGCGAGCAGGCCGGCGGCGGCCAGGACGTACTGCTCGTCGACGACCGTGCGGGCCGAGCGCGGGGCCGGCCAGCCGCCGGCCGTGTCGCCGAGCACGGCGTCGAGCACGTACGCCCCGCCGCCGTGCCGCAACACCCCGCCGGAGCCGACCACCAGGCGTACGTCCCGCAGGTCCCGGCCGCCGGTGCGCGGCCGGCCCGGCCCGGGCGAGTGGCCGCGGGCGTGCCGGCGCAGCGCGATCATTCCGGCGGCGGCCGCCAGTTCCCGGTCGCCGGCCGGGGCCGGCAGTTTCTCGGCCGCCGCGGCCGCCACCGTGCCCGGCGCCCCGACGGCCACCCCCAGGTCGCCCTCGACGGTCCGGGACCGCCAGAGGAAGCCGGCCACGTCGCGGCGCGGCCCCGAGGTCAGCTCCGGGTCGGGCACCAGCGCCGAGTAGACGTCGGTGGTCGCTCCGCCGACGTCGACGACGAGCACGCCGTAGCCGGTCAGGTCGGCCAGCAGTTCCACCCCGGCGAGGACGGCGTCGGGGGTCGCCGCGCGGACCAGCGACGCGAACCGCCCGCCGCGCGACAGCCGCTTCCCGCCGATCACGTGCTTCAGGAAGACCGAGCGGATCGCCGCGCGGGCCGGCGCCGGGTCTAGCGAGCCGATGCTGGGCAGCACGTTGCCCGTCTCGGTCACGGCGATGCCCCGTTCGGTCAGCAGGGCGGCGGCGGCCGGGCGCGCCGCCGCGTTGCCCGCCACCACGACCGGGGTCCGCAGGCGGGAGGTGGCCAGCCGCCGGGCGTTGTGCAGCAGCGTCTCCTCGTCACCGCCGTCGGTGCCGCCGACCAGCAGGATCACATCGGGTCGCGAGGCACGCAGAGCGACGATCGCACGGCCGTCCAGCCGGCCGGCCGCCACGTGCACCACCTGAGCCCCGGCGGACAGTCCCACGCGATGCCCGGCCTCGGCGGTGACCAGGGCCTCGTAGCCGACGACGGCGAGCCTCAGGCCGCCACCCGCGCTGGAACACACATACAGCCGAGGGCCGCCGCCGACGGCGGCGACCGCCTGATCAAGGCCGGTCAGAACGTCACCCTGCGCGGTGGTCGGCACCTCGGCCCGGCGGACCAGCCGCCCGTCGTCGAGGTCGATCAGGGCGGCCTTCGTGTACGTGGACCCGACGTCCACGCAGACGGCGGTCGTCACGGCCGCGGGGGCACCACGACCGTGCCCGTCGCGGTCACGGCCACGATCGGCTCGTCGAGTACGGCCGCCCCGGAGCCCCCGGTCCCGCGGCACACGACGGTCGAGGTGAACTCGATCCGGCGCGAGCGGGTGCCCATCGTGACCACGGTCGCCGTCACCTCGAGCACGTCGCCCGCCTGCACGGGCGCCTTGAACTGCACGTCGTCGTAGGACGCGAACAGCCCCTCGTCGCCGTCGAGCCGGATGCACACCTCGGTCGCCACGTCGCCGAACAGCCCCAGCGAGTAGGCCCCGTCGACCAGGTTGCCGGCGTAGTGGGCGTGCGAGTAGGGCACGTAACGGCGGTGCGTGACCGTGATCAATTCCTGCTCCCGAGGAGGGCGTGGACGAGGTAGGAGGCGACTTCCCGCGGCGTGGTGCCGCGGGTGAAGATCCGGTCGACGCCGAGTTCGCCGGCCATCAGCTCGTCGAACCGGGGCCCGCCGACTATCAGCAGCGGCCGCTTGCCGGCCGGCAGCGCCTCCCGGAACGCGGCCGACATGGCCCGCGTGTTCTGCAGGTGGGCGTCGCGCTGGGTGACGACCTGGGAGACCAGCACGGCGTCCGCCTTCTGCGCCCGGGCGGTCTCGACCAGGTCGGGCACCGACACCTGGGCGCCCATGTTGGTCACCGACAGCTCCCGGTAGTACTCCAGGCCCTTCTCCCCCGCGACGCCCTTGAGGTTGAGGATCGCGTCGATGCCGACCGTGTGCGCGTCGGTGCCGATGCAGGCACCGACCACGTTGAGGCGCCGCCGGAGCCGGCGCTTGATCACGGCGTTGACCTCCTTGGCGCCGAGCAGCGGGAAGTCCCGCTCCACGATCTGCACCTTCTCGGTGTCGACCAGGTGCGCGACCTTGCCGTAGACGACGAAGAACGTGAACCCGTCCCCCATCGGCTTGGCGTGCACCAGCATCGCCGGATCCATCCCCATCTTCCCGGCGAGCTGCAGAGCGGCCCCTTCGGCCCGCTTGTCGTGCGGAATCGGCAGCGTGAACGACAGCTGCACCATCCCGTCCCCGGTGGTGTCCCCGTACGGCCGGACGATCGTCATGCTTCCAAGGCCTCCGTCACCGGGTTGTAGTAGTCGTCCTCGTGGCGGGCTACGCCGTCGAGGCCCTTGCCGCGGTCGGGTGGCCGCTTCATGATGCCGAAGGTGCCGTCGGCGATCGCCGTCAGCAGCGTGTCGTCGACGATCTTCTCCAGCAGGTCGACGGCCTCGCCGAGCACGTGGTGGGCGCGCGCCTGGATGAAGCCGCCCGGCGCCGGCACGAAGTCCTCGTGGAGGTTGCCGGCGCCGTTGAGGACGTAGCGGACGTTCTGCAGGGCGATGTCGCGGTCGGACAGCCACGGCGTGACGACGGCCTCGGTCATCATGCCGACCAGCAGGATGCCCTGGCCGGTCAGGGCGCCGGCCAGGTTGAAGAAGCCGTCCAGCAGGTTGCCGCGGAACACGTCGCCGGTCATGTGCTTGGTCGGCGGCATCCACTTCAGCGGCGCTGCCGGGAAGAGCTCCCGGGCCAGCAGCGCGTGGGCGAGCTCCATGCGGAACGAGTCCGGCAGGTCGGGGTTGATCTCGAACGCGTGGCCCAGGCCGAGCTGCCAGTTCTCGAGGCCGGCCTCGTGGGCGAAGTATTCGTTGAGCAACTGTGACACGGTCACGGTGTGGGCAGCCTCGACCGCGTCGGCCGTGGTCAGGTAGTTGTCCTCGCCGGTGTTGATGATGATGCCGGCGCGGGCGTGGACCTGGCGGGAGAACCGCTGGTCGACGAAGGTGCGGATCGGGTTGATGTCGCGGAACAGGATGCCGTACATCGAGTCGTTGAGCATCATGTCGAGGCGTTCCAGGCCGGCCAGCGCCGCGATCTCCGGCATGCACAGTCCGCTCGCGTAGTTCGTGAGCCGGACGTAGCGGCCCAGCTCCTTGGAGGTCACGTCGAGCGCCGCCCGCATCAGCCGGAAGTTCTCTCTCGTGGCGTAGGTGCCGGCGAACCCCTCCCGCGTCGCCCCCTCGGGCACGTAGTCGAGCAGCGACTGCCCGGTCGAGCGGATCACCGCGATGACGTCGGCCCCGGCCCGCGCGGCCGCCTGGGCCTGCGGAATGTCCTCGTAGATGTCGCCGGTCGCGACGATCAGGTAGATCCACGGCCGCTGCGTCGGATCGCCGTACCGCTTGATCAGCCGGTCCCGTTCGGCCCGCCGGCGGTCAACCAGCCGCAGGCCCCGGGTGGTCGCGGTTTTCGCGGCCCGCCGGGCCGCACCGGCCTCTCTTCCTTCCGGTACGCGGAAGCGAACCGAGCCCGCCGCCGCCTTCTGGGCCAGGACGGTCAGGTCGCCGCCCCCGTCCTCGGCCAGGGCCGCGAACACCGGCAGCGACACCCCGTGGCCCAGGCCGACGTCTTCGCGCACGGCGTCGACGAGCCGGTTGACCCACGGGATGCCGTCCGAGTCGGCGCCGGACACGCCGGCCAGGCGCAGCACCGCCCGCTCGACCGACACCGTGGTGTGGGACCGGGCCAGTTCGACCACCGGCCGGCCCGCCCGGGCGGCCAGCCGTCTGGCGGCACGGACCACCTTCGGGTCCAGATTCAGCTTCCCGGCCACGGTTCCCGCTCCTCTTCCTGTCCCGTTACGCCTGATAGATCGTCTCGCCGTGCAGCACCGTGCGGCGGCAGACCGGCCGCGGCGGCACCGCGCCGTCGGCGTCCGGCAGCAGCACCGGCAGGCCGCCCTCGACACCGCCCGGGGTGTCCCACACCGCGAAGGTCGCCGACGCGCCCGGGGCCAGCACCCCGACGCCGTCGACCCCGGCCGCCCGCCAGCCGCCCCGGCTCGACGCGGCGAACGCGGCCCGCACGGTCATCCGGTAGACCGGGTTGCGGGGCGCCGCGGCGGCAACCACGACCGCCCACGGGTCGAGCGCGGTCACCGGCGAGTCGGAGCCGAACGCCAGCGGCACCCCGGTCGCGTGCATCTGCCCGATCGGGTTGCTGGCCAGCGAGCGCTCGACGCCGAGGCGCTGCGCGTACATCCGGTCGGTGCCGCCCCACAGCGCGTCGAAGACCGGCTGCACCGAGGCGATCACGCCGAACTCGACCATCCGCGCGATCATCGCCTTGTCGATCAGCTCGACGTGCTCGACGCGGTGCCGGCCCTCGCGGATCCGGTCGGTGCCGGCCGACTTCGCGGCGATCGCGAATCCCTCCAGCACGGTCTCGATGGCCGCGTCGCCGATCGCGTGGAAGCCGCCCTGCACGCCGACCCGGACGCAGTCGAGCAGGTGCCGGCCGGCCTGCTCGGCGGTCACGAACGCCTCCCCGTGCCCGTGGTCGCCGTCGTGGTAGGGCGAGCGCAGCGACGCGGTGCGGGAGCCGAGCGCGCCGTCGGCGTACAGGTCGCCGGCCGCGCCGACCGCGCCCAGCTCGCGGGCCCGCTCGGCCCCGCCCAGCTCGCCCCAGTAGCCGAACACCTGCGGCAGGCCCTGACCGGACAGCGCCCGCACGGACAGGAAGTCCTGCTCGCTCGACGTGCCCGGGCCGCCGCACTCGTGGACTGCGGCGATGCCCAGCGACGCGGCCCGGCTCAGCGCGGTCCGCTGGGCGGCCGTGCGCTGGGCGGCGGTCAGCGCGCCGAGGGCCACCGCGCGTACGGCGTGATGGGCCTGCTCACGCACCCAGCCGGACCGGTCGAAGCCGGCGATGCCGGAGGCTTCGCCGAGGAGCGAGGCCGAGACCAGGGCCGAGTGCACCGAGGCCTGGGAGAGGTAGACCCGCCGGCCGCCGGCCGCCCGCTCGAGCTCGTCCGCGTTCGGCGGGGTCTGGTCGGACCAGGTCGACTCGTCCCAGCCGTGCCCGTGCACCACGCCGCCGGCCGCTCGGGTGCGGGCGAACGCGGCGACCGCGTCGAGCAGCGCGCCCGGCGACCGCACACCCGACAGATCCAGGCCGTCGACCGCCAGGCCGGTGTCGGTGGCGTGCTGGTGCGCGTCGACGAACGCCGGGGTGACCAGCGTGTCTTCCAGGTCGACCCGCTCGTCGGCGGACGGTGCGTCGGCGGTCTGGCCGAGCCACTCGATGCGTCCCCCGCGAACCAGCATGGCGGTCGCCCGCGGGTCGGCGGCGGAGTAGAAGCGTCCGTTCGAGAACAAAACCGAGGGGAGGTCAGTCATGCCGATCAGTGTGCCGCCACTCGCGCCTCGAACAACGCCCGGACCGCCGGGACACGGCGGAGCAGGTCGACCGCGAAGTCGGCGTGACCAGGAACATAACCGTTGCCGATGAGCATGGTCACGTCGGCGGCCAGGCCCTCCGCCCCCAGCGCGGCGGCCGGGAAGCTGGTCGCCATCGAGAAGAAGATCACCGTGCCGCCGTCGGCGGTCGACAGGATCGCGCCGTGCTCGCAGCCCGGCACGTCGACGCAGACCACGGTCACCGTCGCGGGGGCGCCCAGGGCCCCGGTCACCGCCTGCGACACCTCGAGCGGGTCGCGGGCGTCGGCCACCGCGATCACATCGGCCACCCCGGCTCCCCGCAGCGACTCGCGCTCGGCGTCGCTGACGACGATCCCGGCCGTACGCGCGCCGGCCAGCCGGGCCGCGGTCAGCGCGAGCGAACCGCTCTTGCCGGCGCCGCCGAGCACCGCCACCGTGACCTCCTCACCGGCCGGGTCGCGGCCGTAACCCCGCACGACCCGGTCGGTGAGCGCCGGGGCGCCGCACACGTCGTAGACCGCCAGGGCCAGTTCGGGGGCCAGGTCACCGGGCAGGACGCCGACCACCGAGCGGGCGAACAGCACGGCGGTGCCCTGGGCCGGGACCTGCTCGCCGCGGCCGTCCCAGTCCTTGAGCCCGTCGGTGATCCGCAGCGGGGTCAGGGTCAGCGACACCAGGGTCGCCACCCGGTCACCGGGCTTGAGTCCGAGCGGCGACCGCGGGCCGACCCCCTCGACCGTCCCGATCAGCATGCCGCCCGACCCGGTGACCGGGTTGTGCATCTTGCCCCGCGTGCCGATGATGTCGAGCACCTCGGCGCGGACCGCGTCGCCGTCCCCGCCGTGCTTCTCCGCCAGCTGGCGGAAGCTCGCCGCGTCGAGATTGAGCCGCTCGACCCGGATCAGCACCTCGTCGGCGGCGATCTCGGGGCTCGGGTCGAGCCGCCAGGCGGCCTGGGGCAGCACTCCCCGGGGCTCCACGACCCGGCCCGACCCCGCGCTCGCCGCCTCAGAAACCGTCATTCGCCCCATCCTTGCTCTTTCATCCCCCGGATAACAGAAGTTCTGTGACCCACAGCGTATACATACCGTAAATCCTCCGGCCTACCGGTTTCTAGACCGGAATTTCTCCGGTACGGTGGGGACGATCCGAGCTATGGAGGAACCGGTGACGATCCCCGAGGCAGGCCAGCCGTACGAATACCGCCGCCGCACCCTGGTCGAGCCCGACTGGACCCGGTTCCCCGGCTGGCGCGACGTCACCACGGCCCAGTGGGAAAACGCGCAGTGGCAGCGCGTGCACTGCGTCAAGAACATCAAGCAGCTGCGCGCGCTCATGGGCGACCTGCTCGACGAGAGCTTCTACGACGATCTCGCCACCGACCAGGCCCGCCTGGCGACCATGTCGATGCTGGTCACACCCCAGATGCTCAACACCATGGTGCCCGACCGGGTCCCCGACACGGCGTCGTTCCGGGCCGACCCGGTCCGGCGGTACATGATCCCGGTCGCCTCCGACCGCGACCCGGCCTGGCCGTCGCACCCGCACGCCACCCGCGACTCGCTGCACGAGCACGACATGTGGGTCGCCGAGGGCCTCACCCACCGCTACCCGACCAAGGTGCTGGCCGAGCTGCTGTCGACCTGCCCGCAGTACTGCGGGCACTGCACCCGGATGGACCTGGTCGGCAACTCCACGCCCGCCGTCGACAAGCTCAAGCTCACCCTCAAGCCGGTCGACCGCTACGACGCCCACCTGGCCTATCTCAAGGCCCACCCGGGCGTGCGCGACGTGGTCGTCTCCGGCGGCGACGTGGCCAACGTGCCCTGGAAGCAGCTCGAGGCCTACCTGATGGGCGTGCTCTCGGTGCCGACCGTGCGCGACATCCGGCTCGCCACCAAGGCGCTGATGGGCCTCCCCCAGCACTGGCTGCAGGGCGACGTCGTCGAGGGCCTGCAGCGGGTCGCGATCACCGCCGAGCGCCGCGGCGTCAACCTGGCCGTGCACACCCACGTCAACCACGTGAACTCGCTGACCCCGCTGGTGTCGCGCGCGGCGCGCATGCTGCTGGAGGTGGGCGTCCGCGACGTGCGCAACCAGGGCGTGCTCATGCGCGGGGTCAACGCGACCACGGCCGACCTGCTCGACCTGTGCTTCGGGCTGCAGGGCGAGGCCGGCATCCTGCCCTACTACTTCTACATGTGCGACATGATCCCCAACGCCGAGCACTGGCGGGTGCCGGTCTGGTGGGCCCAGCAGCTGCAGCACGACATGATGGGCTACCTGCCCGGCTACGCCACCCCGCGGATCGTCTGCGACGTGCCGTTCGTCGGGAAACGCTGGGTGCACATGCTCACCGAGTACGACCGGGAACACGGCATCTCGTACTGGACCAAGAACTACCGCACGTCGATCGAGAAGGACGACGCGGAGGCGCTGTCGAAGCTCTACGCGTACTACGACCCGATCGACACGCTTCCCCAGTCGGGGCAGGACTGGTGGAAGAAGCAGGAGGCGTCGGTCACGGCCGGCTGACCCCCCCGGGGAGGGGGCCGGGGGGGAACACCCCCCCCCCGCCCCCCGGGGGGGTGGCAGCGGGAAGCGGCGCGGGCGGGCGGGGCGGCCGGC
>NZ_JBFBAD010000218.1:0-1435 GCF_040682075.1 Actinoplanes sp. NPDC051411
GCGGGCCTCGCGGCCCGCCACCCCGCACCTACTTGCCGATGTCGGACAGGTTCTCGTTGTACGGCTTGGCGATCTCGTCGAGGAACGCGGCCGGGGTCTTCGACCCGTTGATCAGGCCCTGTACGCCGGCGACGAGCGTGTCGTAGTAGCCGGGGGCCGGCCAGTCCGGGTAGAACGCGAGACCGTCGGACGTGGACACCTTGTTGAAGTTGTCGATCAGTTCCTTCGACTTCGGGTCCGTGATCGCGTTCGGGTCGGCCGCCACCGGCAGGCCGCCGCTGTTGCCCATCAGGTTCTGGATGTCCGGCTGCATCGTGATGTTGATGAAGTCGTAGGCCAGGCTCTTGGCCTTGCTCTTGGACGGGACGACCCAGAGGTTGCCGCCCGAGCCCGGGTGCATCGTGTTACCCGGGAAGAGGAAGGTGCCCCAGTCGAAGTTCTTGACCTCGCTCTGGAAGCGGCCGTACCACCACGAGCCCGAGAACATCATCGGGAACTTGCCCTGCTCGAACGCGACGCCCATGTCCTCGGCCTTGATGCCGGCCGAGTTCTTGGCGATGTAGCCCTTGCTCACCCAGTCGGCGAACGTCTGCGCGCCGTAGGTCAGCTCCGGCCCGTGGAAGTCCACCTTGTTCTGGTAGAGCTCGTAGTTGTTGACCCACTGGCGGTTCGCCTTGGACAGCGCCAGCTCGTAGAAGATCTGCTGGGCCGGGTATTCCGCGCCGCCGACGCTCAACGGGGTGACGCCCCTGGACTTGAAGGCGTCCATCACCTTGACCAGGTCGTCGTACGTGGCCGGGACCTGCAGGTTGTACTTCTTGAACAGGTCCTTGTTGTAGTACATCTCGACGTACTCGCCGTAGTTCGAGACGCCGTACCACTTGCCCGACCCCATGATGCCCTGGTCGTCGTAGCGGTCGGTGGTCTGCAGGCTCGGGCTCAGCTTCTTGTCCCAGCCGAACTTGGTGACCTGGTCCGACAGGTCGGTGAGCAGGCCCTGCTTGGCCAGCAGGCCGGCGGTGGCGTTGCCCTTGTTGTATTCCATGATGTCCGGCGCGCTGTCCGAGTTGAGGATCATCTGCGCGTTCTGCTGGATCTGCTCGAAGGACTTCTCCTCGAACTTCACCGTCACGCCGGGGTGGCTGGTCTTGAACTCCTCGATCGCCTTGTTCCAGGCGATGCCCATGGCGCTGGTCGGACCCTCGTAGTGCCAGAGGGTGAGAGTCTTGGCGTCCTTGCCGTCGTCGCCGCCGCTGGATCCGGAACCGCCGCATGCGGTCAGCGCCAGCGAGGAAACCAGGAACAAAGCTCCGGCAGCGACGCCGGCTCGTGATCGAAACATGCCGTCCTCCGGGAGGGTTCGTGGAAGGGCAGGCACCGCGCCTCGGGGGAACCGGACCGCCCCGGGGCTTACGGGGGAGGGAGTGAAGCCCCC
>NZ_JBFBAD010000218.1:1445-7402 GCF_040682075.1 Actinoplanes sp. NPDC051411
TTCGACAGGCAATCGTCGAAGCGCTTCGACGCGGGACTTTCCGGTGACGCTAGAGAACCCGCCGCACAGATGTCAACGGTGTGACGAAGACATTTCCGGGACCGTGACCATGCGGCCGGTCCCGGCCCTCACGCTCCCCCTGCCCTGCGCGGATTCGACCGCGTCGATGCCCGAGCCGCGACCGGTTGAAGAATGGAGCCCATGGCGAACACCGAGGCCCGGCGCCGCTGGCGCGACCAGCAGCGCGCGGAGCAGAGTCGGCGGCTGCGCCCGGACGTCGCCCAGGGCGCCCTCGAGGGGTTCGCCCTGGTACGCCCGGACGGCTCCCTGACCGCCGAGGTCGTCCACGTCCAGTGGATGGACAACCATCCGGCCGGCCCGGACACGCACGTGACGGTGTCGTTCGCCGACGGGACCGACGTCGAGTTCGCCTTCGACGTACCGGTGGTAAAGGTCCGGGCGGCCGATCTGCCCTCGGTGACCCCGGACGAGGCACGCCGGGCGGCGCCGGCCGGATGGGGAGCCGACGCCGGCCGCCGGCCGGAGATCTGACCGGCACGCAGCTGTTGCCCCGCCGGGGCCGTGTCCTGCCGATCAGTTCTGGTTGATGTGTCGGGTGCGGGACGCGGTGAACTGACGGACAAGGCCTGCCGGTGATAGAGCCGTTGTTGTCCGAGCCAGGCCGCAGGTCAGGACGGTGGCGAGACCACCGTCAGGTGATCACGGAATCCTCTGGAAGCTACCGGCCGGGGCACCCTGGCGGGACCGGCCGGAACGCTACGGACCGTGGAAGACCGGGGCCGGCCGCGGAAGAAGCCGGACATGCTGATCACCGACAAGGCCTACGCCCACGACCGGACCCGGCGCGGGCTACGCGAACGCGGGATCGCGCACACCAGCGCTGAACGAGCCGACCAGATCGCCCGCCGGGCTGCGAAAGGCAGCTCGGGCGGGCGACCGCCGGACTTCGACGGCGCGACCCACCGGAACAGAAACGTCGTAGAACGCTGCTTCAACCGGTTCAAACGGCAGCCCTTTACCCAGCATCACTACTGCTCATCGCCGCTCCGATCAGGCTCCGATGATCGGCAGGACACGGCCTCGACCGGGCCGCCAACCTCGGGCCACGTCAGGCTGGCCTCACCCCCGGAGCGCCGGCCTCACCGCCCGGGGAACGCCGACCTCACCCCCGGAGCGCCGGCCTCACCCCTCGACACTCAGTGACCGCGGGGCGAGCCGCAGCTGTCGCGCTCGACCAGCGTCGGCGGGAGCAGGCGGACCGGGTCGGTGTGGCGGCCGTCGAGCAGCTTCATCGCCGTCTCGACCGCGAGGCCGCCCACGTCGTGGGCCGGGATGTCGATCGACGTCAGCGCGATCGGCATGCCCAGCGCGACATCCCGCGGGCACACCGCGACCACCGACATGTCCGACGGGATCTGGCGGCCGGACGACTTCAGCTCGTCGAGCACGAGCCGCAGAACTTCCTCGTTGTGCACCACCAGCGCCGTCGCGCCCGGCAGCTCGGCGTCGATGTCGGCCAGGGCCTGCCGCACGCCCTCGGGACCCGGCTCGCACGGATGCGACAGCGTCTCCAGCCCCTGCGCCGCCGACGTCTCGTTGAAGCCGGCCAGGAACCGCTCGGCGTACGACGTGCCCCGGCGATAGACCGCCGGCGACGGTCCCACCAGGGCGATCCGCCGGTGCCCGTGCCACGCCAGGTGCCGCAGAGCCTCACCGGCCGCCGCCGCGAAGTCGAGGTCGACACACACGATGCCGGCCGGGTCGGTCGGCAGGCCGATCAGCACCGACGGCTGCTTGAGCTTGCCCAGAGCCGGGATGCGCAGATCGTCGCGTTCCACGTCCATCACGATCAGCGCGTCGACCATCGTGCTGTTGGCGACCCGCTCCAGCCCGGCCGTGCCCTCGTCCTTGGTCAGCAGCAGCACGTCGTGGTTGTGGGTGCGGGCCGTCGTGACGACCGCGGTCGCGAACTGCATGATGACCGGCACGTTGACGTCGACGCGCAGCGGCACCACCAGCGCCAGCACGTTGGTCTTGCTGCTGGCCAGCGCCCGGGCCCCGGCGTGCGGGTGGAACCCCAGCTCGGCGATGGCCGCCTGCACCCGGGCACGGGTCTGGGCCGAGATCGGCCGGCGGCCGCTCAGCACGTACGACACGGTGCTCGGCGAGACCCCGGCCGCCCGGGCCACGTCATTGATCGTCGGCATCGGCCCTCCTGCGGTCGATCCTACTGAGAGTTATTCGGGGCGGTGGTGCCCGACCCGGTGTCCCCGCCCGCCGGTTCACCAGGCCGGCGGGCGGGGCTCCCCTCTCACCGAATGGAGAACGTGGCGACCCGGATCCCGGGCCCGCCGAAAACCAGATAGAGGTCGTGCCGGCCGTCATTGCGGGCCAGCCGGGCCGTGGTGCTCACATAACCGTCGGAGGACACGTTCGCCGTGCCGAGAAGCCGCCCGGTCGGCGAATCCAGCCGCACCTGCACGGTTCCCGACCCGAGGGCCGACGCGCTGAAGGTCCTACCGTCCCGCAATTCAACGTCCTTGAAGGCGATCCATTGACCGGCGGCCGTGCTTCCGACCACGGTCCCCGACAACGGCGATTCGGGAAGGAGCGTCGTGCCGGCGTACGCGTCAAAGGCCTCCGCCCTCGTGGCGTGCGCGAGGTCCCGGGCCGGAATGGTCTCTCCCCGGACCGCGATCGCGGTCCGGGCCCGGATATCGGCCGACGAGGAACCGACCAGGATGTCGTAGGTCGATGTCTCGGTCACCCACCGGCCGCGGGTGACATCCCAATGGGCGAGATCGGCCGGGCTGAGCGGAAGGGTCACGGTCGCCGTTCGGCCGGGCTCCAGATGTACGCGCTGAAAACCGCGCAACTGCTTCACAGCGACCGTGTCCCGCGAGTTCCGCTGGTGGGTGTAAAGCTGGACGACCTCGTCACCCGCCCGTTTACCGGTGTTCGTGACCGCGACCCGCACCGAGCCGCCCGAGACCACCGGCGTGCCATATCGGAATGAGCTGTAGGACAGGCCGAAACCGAAGGGGTAAAGGGGCTTCTGTTCGCTGTAGAGATAGGTCTGGCCGCTCGAGATGATGTCGTAGTCGTTGAGATCGGGCGGCAACTGGGCGGCCGACGCCGGCCAGGTCTGGGTGAGCCGGCCGGCCGGGTTGTAGTCGCCGTAGAGCACGTCCGCGATCGCGTGCCCGGTCTCGGCGCCGGCGTGGGTGGTCCAGACGATGCCCGGGATGTGCTGCTGCTCCCAGGTGATCGTGTCCGGATAGCTGGTCTGCAGCACGACGATCGTGTGCGGGTTGGCCTGCCGCACCGCGCGCACCAGCGCCTCCTGCCCGTCTCCGAGCGCCAGCGACGTCCGGTCGTGCGCCTCCCGGCCGTTGATGAACGGGTTGCTGCCGACGACGACCACCGCGGTGTCGGCCTTTCGAGCCGCGGCGACCGCCTGGTCGACCGCGCTGCTGATCACCTGCTTGCGGAAATGGGCCGCGTGCGAAGCGTCGGATGCTCCGAGGGTCAGACCACCATCGGGGTTGACCGTCACGTAGGTATTACCGCCGAACCACGTCTCCTGCGTCTCGTATCCCGCGTAGTGCAGCGCCACGGTCCCGTCCGGCTGCGGCTCGATCTTGAACTGCTGCTGGACGTACCAGCCGTTGGGCTGATCGTCGTGGGTGATGAACGGGCCCCAGTTGTAGCCCAGGTATTTGCCGTTGCCGACGTTCTTCAGCGTCGAGACGTTCTGTCCCCAGTCGACCGCGTCGAACTGAGCGGCGGCGTCCGGTTCATCGGCCGTCGCTTTGACGGCATCAGGGTCGGCCGCGCTCACGAATTTGCCCGTAGCCACGTCCTGCAAGGCGATCCGGTCGGCACCGTCGCTCGTCGACACGGAGCCGGCCTTGGCCCGGATGCCGTCGAGCGCCGTCACCTTGTACGGCAGCGTGCCCGCGTACCAGTCGCTGTACAGCGTGTCGGCCAGCGGCCCGACCACGGCCACCTTGCCGCCCGGCTTGAGCGGCAGCGCGCCGTCCTGGTTCTTGAGCAGGACCATCGCCTCATCGGCGGTCTTGCGGGCCAACTGCCGGTTGGCGGGACTGTTGATGACCGCGGGCGTGATCTTCGCGTACGGTCCCCCGGAGGGATCGAACTCCCCCAGCCGGAACCGGATGCTCAAAGCCTGACCCACCGCCACATCGATGTCCTGCTCGGAGAGCAGGCCCTGGTCGAGGGCCTGGTGAATCGCGGCGGCCATCGGGGCGCCGTCCGCGTTGTCGATCGTGAAACTGTTGATGCCCGCCTTGATCACCGCGGCGTCGGCCTCGGCCTGGGTCGCGAAATAGTGCTGCGACCCGGTCAAGTTGTAGGGCGCCCCGGCATCGCTGACGTTGAACACCGGATAGTCCGACCACCCGCGCACCAGCGTCGCCAGATCCGGGTCGACCGTCGCCGGCCGCCCGTTGACCAGGTTGTAGGACGCCATCACCCCGGTCGCCGCGTTCGCCCTCATCGCCGGCTCGAAGGCCTGACGGTCATATTCGTTCAGCACCCGCTGCGGCACGGTCGACGACGTCACGTCGCGGCCGGTCTCATTGTTGTAGGCGAGGTAGTGCTTCAGCGTCGGCGCCGTCTTGAGATGGGCCGGGTCGTTACCCTCCAGCCCTTTCCCGTACGCGGTGGAGATCGCCCCGGTGAGCAGCGGATCCTCCGAATAGCCCTCCTCGTTGCGCCCCCACCGGGGATCGCGCAGCAGGTTGACCACCGGCGCCCACAGATTGAGGCCGAACACCCGCGGATTTTCCGCGTTGAATCCGCGCGCCTCGTCACCGACCGCCCCGCCCACCTGCTTGATCAGGTCGGTGTCCCAGGTGCTGGCCAGACCGACCGGCTGGGCGAAGGTCGTGCCATCAGCCGGTACGACGTTCGAATTGTTGTCGATGTCATTCGACCAGGCCACGCCGTGCAAGGCTTCGGTGCCGGCCTTGAACAGCTTGATCCCCAGCCGCGGCACCGCCGGCTGATATTGGTGAAGCATCGAGATCTTCTCGTCCAGCGTCAGCCGCCCGACGAGGTCGTCAACCCGGGCCTGCAACGGCAGAGACGGATCCCGGAACGGAAAATTGGAATCGGCGCGGGCAGCGCCGGGAGCGGTCGGCACGGCGATCAAAGCCGCGGCCAGCACCGCCAGGATTCGCCTCGGCATGGCGATTCTCCTAGCACACGACAATGGCAAGGGCATGGAAATGTCCGAGCTCAGCGGGTTCGCTCAGAGCGAGTGAAATTCGCCCCGACGAATGGTCGTCGAAGCGCTTCGATTGTTCGGTGGTATCGCTCACGATAGATGTCACCCCACCCCGTGTCCACCGTCTGCCAAAAATCCGGCCCCACGCTGCTCCGCCAGCTCCCACGCCAAGGTGGCCGGATAGCGCCGACATTCGGGTAGGCGGGCAGCCGGGCAGCCAGGCCGGGCTGACATCCGGGCAGCGCTGGCATCGGGGTAGGCGGGCAGCCGGGCAGCGCCGACATTCGGCTAGCCAGGCAGGGCCGGCATCCGGGCAGCGCTGGCATCGGGGCAGGCGCGCAGCGCTGGCATCCGGGCCGCCAGGCGGTGCCGGCATCCGGGCAGCGCTCGCATCCGGGTGGGCGCGCAGCGCTCGCATCCGGGCAGCCAGGCGGGGCTGGCACCCGGAAACCCAGCCGGCGCCGATGCCAGCAGGGCAGTGGGCTGGGCGGCTGCGGAGGCTTCGCCATTCAGATCGTCGCGGCGCGGCCTGTTTCCTGCCTCACGCCGCGTTCGCCGTCCTAGGATCCTAGATGGCTGGGCTCGCCGCAGGCTGGGCTCGCCGCAGGCTGGGCTCGCCGCAGGCTGGGCTCGCCGCAGGCTGGGCTCGCCGCAGGCTGGGCTCGCCGCAGGCTGGGCTCGCCGC
>NZ_JBFBAD010000218.1:7501-11361 GCF_040682075.1 Actinoplanes sp. NPDC051411
CAGGCCGGACTCGCCGCAGGCCGGACTCGCCGCAGGCCGGCCCTGCCCCTCCCCCGGACCCGGTGCCGCCCGGCCGCGCCGGTCGGTTCAGTGTGGTTCAGCTCAGTCTGCGGACGCCGTCGGCGATCGCGGTCCGGAGTTGCTCGCCGTAGGCGTCGGCCGGCAGCGCGGCGTCGTACTCGGCCGCCCGCAGGAAGGCGGCCCGGGCGGCCGCCTCGGCGCCCAGTCGTTCGCGGGCCATGGCGACGCCGACGTGCAGAGAGGGGTAGAAGGCGGCGACCCGTTCATCGCCCACGGCGGTGGCGCGCCGCAGCGCCTCCTCGTTCCACCGCAGAATTTCGGCCGGCTCCTCCTGGTGCCGGGCCAAATAGTGCGCCGCGACGCAGGCGTCGTAGTCGTCGGTCCGCGCCGCCCACGCCTCCTCGAACAGGGCGCGGGCCTCCGACGTCCGGCCCTGCGCCTCGGCCAGCATCCCGTTCTGACACAGCTTGAGCACCGGATTGCCGAGATCCATCACGACTCCTTCGATTCACCCCGCGGGTTGCGGAGCCGATCGTGCGGCCTCGAGCAGGTCGAGAGTCAACAACCTGCAGTAGCGTCACAGACAACGACGCGTGAGGGGAGAAACGTCGTGATCGGACGTGTAAAAGTGGAAATGCGGCGCTCCGGCGGCTTCACCGGCCGCACGACGAAGGTGCATCTCGACACCGCCCACATGCCCCCGGCCGAGGCGGCCCGGCTCATCCAGCTCGTGACCACAGTGGACCTGTCCCGGCTGGCCGGGGCCCGCGCCGCCTCCTCGGCCGGCGCCGACCTGATGCGCTATGACCTGGTCATCGAAAACGGCGTGGACCGTTGGGAGGGCACCGTCTCCGATCCGTCGATCCCCAGCGAACTGCGCCCCCTCCTCCAGTTCCTCACCACCGCCGCTCGCTGATCCCGCCAGCGGAGGACGACCCAGAGTTGTCGCGCCCTCCGGCGCGTCCCGTCTCTTTGCCTGACGATTCGAGCCGCTTCAGAAGGTCCTCGATGAACGGCGCTTTGCCGGCCCGGTAGCGAGGACGGTCGTAGGCGTCGGCGGCGGCCAGCAGTGCCTTGAGCCGCCCGTATTCGGCGGCGTCGCCGGGGTGGGTTCGCATGTGGTCCCTGAAGGTCAGCAACGACTGCCAGTTGTCGGGGTCGCACTCGAATATGTGCACGTGGTGCGTGCGCCAGCCGATGTCGGGAAAGCAGAAGGACCATTTTCGGGCCCGTTCGTCGCCGGGCTCGGGCGCATGGGCCCAGCCGATGCCCGACATGGCTTCGACGATGCCGGCGGTGTGCCGGTAGTCCGGAACCCGGGCGAGCATGTCGATGATCGGCTTCGCCCCCATTCCGGGGATCGAGGTGCTGCCGATGTGCTCGACCGGACCGACGATCCACGGGCGCAGCGCCGGCTCCACCCTCGACCGTTGCCGGTCGAACGCGGCTGGCCAACCACTGTCGTACGGAATGATCTCGATGGGATCCTGGCGCCGCCGACCGCCGTGAGGCTCGTTGGTCACCGGCTCAGCCTATTTGTCGCACCCTCTCTGGACCCACCCCGCCGCATCCCATTAGGTTAGGCAGGCCTAACCTAATGGGATGGGAAGGAAGGTGGGAACGTGACGGCTTGGCGGTTCTTTCCGGTCGAGGTACGCGCGATCCGACGCCTCACCCCCACCTTCCTGCGGGTCACGTTCACCGGCGACGGCCTCGGCCGGTTCGCCGACAACGGGTACGACCAGCGGATCAAGCTGGTCCTGCCGTTGCCCGACCACGGCCTGGAACGACTCCCCACCGGCGAGGACTGGTACGCCGACTGGTGCGCCCTCCCCGACGAGCACCGCAACCCCATGCGCACCTACACCGTCCGCGCCGTACGACCGCACCTGGGCGAGGTCGACGTCGACATGGCCCTGCATGGCGCCACCGGCCCCGCCTCGACCTGGGCCCTGAGCGCCCGTCCCGGTGACACCGCCTGCCTCATAGGCCCGAGCGCCGACTATGACGGCGTCCACGGCGGCGTCGACTACCGGCCGCACGACGACGCCGACTTCGTACTGATCGGTGCGGACGAGAGCGCCGTCCCCGCCGTGGCCGCGATCCTCGAGCGGATGCCGGCCGATGCGCGCGGCGAGGCGTACCTCGAGGTGCCGTCGCCGGACGACCGGCTCGACCTCCGGAAGCCGGACGGCGTACGCGTGACCTGGCTTGCCCGGCAGGGTGAGCCGCACGGCGAAAGGCTGATCCCGGCCGTTCGCGAAGCGACCGGCCGCATCGTCACCCCGGAGAGCGCACGGCAGGAGCTGGAGGACATCGATCTCGATGTCGACGACCTCTGGGACGTGCCGGAGGAACCCGGCGCCGGCCGCCTCTACGCCTGGCTGGCCGGCGAGGCCGCGGTGATCCGCACCCTGCGCCGGCATCTCGTCGCCGAGTGCGGTGTCGACCGGCGCGCGGTCGCCTTCATGGGTTACTGGCGTCAGGGGCGCAGCGAGTTCATAGTCTGACCGCTGATTGTCGGATCCTTCCGCAGCCAATGTCGCAGACGGCAAAGCATGCCCTTTGCGGCCGATTCCCGGTTACCGCGCGGCCGGGTCGATAACGTGTCACTGAGGCCACGCCGGACCGCGATCCCATCCGCGTTTCCGGCCGCCGTCCGCTGCGGTGAGGAGGGGCGCCATGTGGGAACCGGCGGCGCATACCGGGCCGCTCGTGCTGCTGGTCGAGGACGACGAGGACCTGCGCGAGATGGCTGTGCAGATGCTGCGGCTGCGCGGATTCGACGTGCTCACGGCCAGGGACTCGGTGGACGCGATCACCATCTGCCGGGAGCACGAAGGCACCATCGACCTGCTGCTGACCGACCTCGGCCCGCCCGGCGTCCCGGGCGGCGAGCTGGCGCGTTCGGCGCACACGATCCGGCCCGAGATGGAAATCGCGTACGTCTCCGGAATACCCAAGGACATCGCCATCAAAAAAGGTCTGATCAAGCCGGGCGCACCATTCATCACGAAGCCATTCACGACGGATGTGCTGGCCGGGACGCTACGGACGGTTCTGGCCCGGCATGATGCCGCGGCCGCCGGGTGAACGGTTGCGGAACACACCCGAGAGAAATGACCCGAAGGATCTCAACTGTGGGCGGGCCGATCCGATAGCTAGGGCACCTGACCGCGGAAACCAGCGGTCGCCGAGCCCCCCGGGAGCACGACCATGGCTGAGATCAGCCTGCTCATGGAGCACATCCGCCACAACGTGCGGCATCTGCGCGCCCGCATGGCGTCGGACGAGGGTGCCTCCGCGGTCGAGTACGGCCTCATCGTGTCGCTCATCGCGGCCGCTATCGTCACCCTGGTCAGCACGCTCGGCAGCAAGGTTGTGTCCGCGTTCTCCTAGATTCGCGCCACCCTGACCTCCGCAAGCCCACCGGTGAGGCCGGCGCGGCAGCGGTCGAGATGGCGATCGTCATGCCGATTCTCCGGCATGCAGGCCCTGGTCGCGGTCGGTAGCGGCGTCACGGTGACCTACCCGACCACCCCCGGCGTCTTTGAGTCATCTCCCAGCTCCGACGCCCGGGTGGCCGTGCAGCGCGCGTTCGCGCCCGCCACCCCGGTGGCCGGCCTGCTGGTTACCCTAAAAAAAATAGGCCCACCCCGTTGTCGGGGTGGGCCTATCTCTACGTTGAGTCCGGCGGTGTCCTACTCTCCCACACCCTCCCGAGTGCAGTACCATCGGCGCTGGAGGGCTTAGCTTCCGGGTTCGGAATGAGACCGGGCGTTTCCCCTCCGCTATAACCACCGAAACAACCATCAACACAACGCTCAACCAGCAACCCA
>NZ_JBFBAD010000219.1:0-11185 GCF_040682075.1 Actinoplanes sp. NPDC051411
GAATCCGCCACCCCATCGGCAGAGATCGCCGCCTAACATCAACACCAACGGATCAGCGCTGGCCGCCTCTTACACCACGCCAGTGGACGTGACCGGATGTACCCGGCCGGGGGGAGGGCTTGCTGGTTCGTTGGTCAGCTTTGCGTGTGCCGTGTTGGCAATAGTTGCGGGCTCTGTTGGCCGTAGGCCAATGCCGGGCCCAGGCTTGGGTGATCTCCTCGCGTCGGCATGATCGAAACATCATGGGTGGCAGGGGAGGCGCAAGCGGGGTGTGCTTGCGCCTCCCCTGCCACCCATGATTCGCTCCCGCCCGGCGCAAGGCGCTCACCCAAACCCAACAACCCCACCCAGATCGCGCAGGCATCTCCGAGCCGAGGCCGGGGGTCTGGGGGGCAGAGCCCCCAGGGTCTTCAACCAGCTCAACCCCCAACCCTGGAATACTGGGCGCGTGCTTAAAGTGGGGCTGACCGGGGGAATCGGGGCCGGCAAGAGCGAGGTGGCCAAACGGCTGGCGCACCACGGCGCGCTCATAATCGACGCCGACAAGCTGGCCCGCGAGGTCGTCGAGCCCGGCACCGGCGGCCTGACCGAGATCGTCGGCCTCTTCGGCGACGGGATCCTCGGCCCCGACGGCCGACTCGACCGGCCCGCTCTCGGCGCCAAGGTGTTCGGCGACGACGAGGCCCGCCGCCGCCTCGAGCGGATCATTCACCCTCGGGTGCGGGCGCGGACGGCCGAGCTCACCCGCGCCGCCTCCCCCGACGCGGTCGTCGTCAACGACGTGCCGCTGCTGGTCGAGACCGGGCTGGCCACCTCCTACCACCTGGTCCTCGTGGTCGACGCCGAACGGGAGAGGCGGATCCGCCGCCTGCGCGAGACCCGGGGGATGAGCGAGGAGCAGGCCGCGGCGCGGGTCGCCGCGCAGGCCGGCGACGACCAGCGCCGGGCGGCCGCCGACGCGCTGATCGACAACAACGGCGACATCGGTGACCTGCACGCGCGGGTCGACGCCCTGTTCCGGGAGCGGCTGCGGCCGTTCGAGGAGCATCACCGGCTGCGCATGACGGCGCCGATCGGGCCGGAGGTCGTGGTCCGCGACCCCGATCCGGGGTGGCCGGCCGAGGCGGCGCGGCTGACCGGGCGGATCCGGCACGCGATCGGGCCGGTCGCGGGGGACGCCCGGGTCACGCACATCGGGTCGACCGCGGTTCCCGGCCTGCCGGCCCAGGACGTCATCGACCTGATGCTGGCGGTCCGCACTCTCGACGAGGCCGACGACCTGGCCGGGCGGCTGGCCGACGCCGGATTTCCGCGCCGGGCGGGGGAGTGGGCCGACCGGGCGCACGGGCGGCCCGGGGAGACCTGGCCGAAGCGGTTGCACGGCAACGCCGACCCGGGGCGTCTCGCCAACCTGCACGTGCGGGTGACGGGGTCGCCGGGGTGGCGGTTCGCCCTGCTCATGCGCGATCACCTGCGCGCGGTGCCGGCGGCCCGCGACGACTATGCGGCGGCCAAGGCGCGCTGGTCGGAGCAAAATCAAAACCGTTTCCCGTACGGCGAGGCGAAGGAGCCGTGGTTCGACGGGGAGGCGCGGGCCGCCGACGACTGGGCCGAAGCGACCGGCTGGCAGCCGCCGGAGTCCTGATCACGGGACCGGGAAAGAGAGGTGGCGCTCGCGGCGGCCGGTCGACGCTTTACGCGCGACCTCCGTGGGTGCGCCCGTCGGGCTAGAGCCGGGGCGCATCGACCACGGGCCGGGATGTCGGACGTGTGGTTATCCGCTGCATCCCGGGCGGCCGCCGCAAGCGGCCTACCCGCAACAGCCTAGGTGTGAGGCGCACCGCAGTACATGCCCCCGAATGTGCACCCTCAGCACAGCGCCGGGGTTGATGTTCGCCCAGGGCGTCCGGCGACCGCGGGAACTTGTCGTACCCCCGACGTACGGTGGTTGCCATGGCGCTCGACATCCCTGTACTCGACGGCCGTTTCGAGGTCATCAGTGAATTCCAGCCCGCCGGTGACCAGCCGGCGGCCATCGCTGAGCTGGAGCGACGGGTCCGGCGCGGCGATCGCAACACGGTTCTGCTCGGCGCGACCGGCACCGGCAAGAGTGCCACGACCGCGTGGCTCATCGAGAAGCTGCAGCGGCCGGCGTTGGTGATGGCTCCCAACAAGACGTTGTGCGCGCAGCTGGCCAAGGAGCTCCGCGAGCTCATGCCCAACAACGCGGTCGAATACTTCGTCAGTTACTACGACTATTACCAGCCCGAGGCCTATATCGCGCAGACCGACACCTACATCGAGAAGGACTCGTCGGTCAACGAGGAGGTCGAGCGGCTGCGGCACTCGGCCACGATGTCGCTGCTCACCCGGCGCGACGTGATCGTCGTCGCCACGGTGAGCGCCATCTACGGCCTGGGCACGCCGCAGGAATATGTCGATCGCGCGGTCCAGGTCAAGGTCGGTGGCGAGGTCGACCGCGACAAGCTGCTGCGCCGGCTGGTCGACATCCAATACTCGCGCAACGACATGGCGTTCCAGCGGGGCACGTTCCGGGTCCGCGGCGACACGCTCGAGATCATCCCGGCCTATGAAGAGCTGGCGATCCGCATCGAGCTGTTCGGCGACGAGGTCGAGAAGCTCTACTACCTGCACCCGCTGACCGGCGACGTGGTCCGCGAGGTCGACGAGCTGATCATCTTCCCGGCGACCCACTACGTGGCCGGTCCGGAGCGCATGGAGAGGGCGATCCGCGGCATCGAGGCCGAGCTGGCCGAGCGGCTCGAGGAGCTGGAGCGGCAGGGCAAACTGCTCGAGGCCCAGCGGCTGCGCATGCGCACGACCTATGACGTCGAGATGATGCGGCAGGTCGGCTTCTGCAACGGCATCGAGAACTACTCGATGCACATGGACGGCCGTTCGCCCGGCGATCCGTCGTTCACCCTGCTCGACTACTTCCCCGACGACTACCTCACCGTCATCGACGAGTCGCACGTGACGATCCCGCAGATCGGCGGGATGTATGAGGGGGACGCCTCCCGCAAGCGGATCCTGATCGAGCACGGGTTCCGGCTGCCCAGCGCGGCCGACAACCGGCCACTGCGGTTCGACGAGTTCCTCGAGCGGGTCGGCCAGTCGGTCTACCTCTCCGCGACTCCCGGGCCGTGGGAGATGCAGCAGGCCCAGGGCGAGTTCGTCGAGCAGGTGATCCGGCCGACCGGCCTGGTCGACCCCGAGGTCGTGGTCAAGCCGACCAAGGGCCAGATCGACGACCTGATGCACGAGATCCGGGTGCGCACCGAGCGCGACGAGCGGGTCCTGGTCACCACGCTGACCAAGAAGATGGCCGAAGACCTGACGGACTACCTGCTGGAAAACGGCATCCGCGTGCGTTATCTGCACTCCGAGGTGGACACTCTGCGCCGGGTCGAGCTGCTGAAGGAGCTCCGCAAGGGCGACTACGACGTCCTGGTCGGCATCAACCTGCTGCGCGAGGGCCTCGACCTGCCCGAGGTGTCGCTGGTCGCGATCCTCGACGCCGACAAGGAGGGCTTCCTGCGCAGCGGCCGGTCGCTGATCCAGACCATCGGCCGGGCGGCGCGAAACGTGTCCGGCGAGGTCCATATGTATGCCGACAAGATGACCCCGTCGATGCGTAACGCGATCGAGGAGACCGACCGCCGCCGGGCCAAGCAGATCGCCCACAACGAGGCCAACGGCATCACGCCGCAGGCCCTCCGCAAAAAGATCCACGACATCCTCGACGACATCTACCGCGAAGCGGAAGACACCGACGCCACGGTCAGCGGGCCGATGGTCGGCGGGGGCGGCCGGCAGATGTCCCGCGGCAAGGCCCCGGTCCCGGAGACCCGGTCGCGTGGCCGCGCCGCGACGGCCACCGCGGCCACCGCGGGCATGGCCCGGGCCGAGCTGGCCCAGCTCATCCAGGATCTCAACGGGCAGATGCTGGCCGCCGCGCGCGAGCTCCAGTTCGAGTTGGCCGCCCGCATCCGCGACGAGATGTCCGAGCTGAAGAAGGAGCTCCGCGGCATGGATATGACAGGCGTCAAATAGTCGAAGTTCGATAGCCTCGATCGATGACCCCGAGGGACGCGCCGTGGTCTGACGTGGGCGGCGACGTGCCCGAGGAGCTGGTGCGGCTCGCGCGGCGGTGCCTGGTCGCCGACGGCGGGTTGCCGCTGGCCGGTGACCCGGGGTTCCTCCGGCGCCGGTGGGGCGCGGTCGGCGCGGTGCGTTTCGGTCTGCGGGGTTCTTCGGGCGAGTTGGCGGCGGCCGCGGCGGTGTGCCCGGGCGCCGAGGGCCCGATCGTCACCGGCCTGGTCGAACCGGCCGTGCGGGGCTGCGGCGTCGGCAGCCGGCTGCTTGATCACGGCCTGGCCGTCGCCGGCTCGCTCAGCCAGGGTGTCGTCACGGTCGAGACCGAGTCGCTGACCGCGCCGGCGGCCGCCCTGTTCGGTTCGCGCCGCCTCCGGCCGGTCTTCGCCGAGGACGTGCTGTGGATCGATCTGACCTGGTTCGGCGCCCGGCCGCGCTGGCCGGCCGGCGCCGCGGTCACGACCTGGTCCGGCGACCTGGCCGAGCGGTTCTTCGAGGTCTACGCGGCCTCGTTCCGGAGCCGCCCCGGCTATCCGGCTCCGGCCGCCGCCGAGTGGATCGCCGAGCACGAGGCCGACGACGAGTTCCGCCCCGGCTGGTCGCTGCTGGCGCACCTGCCGGGCGTCGGCGACGCCGGGTTCGTGACCGGCGCGGTCGGCTGGATCGTCCAGGTCGGCGTGGTTCCCGCCGCCCGCCGCCGCGGCCTGGCCCGCGCCCTGGTCACGGAGTCCCTGCGCCGGATGGCCGCCGCGGGCCAGCCGGAGGCCTGGCTCACCGTCAACGTCAACAACTCGGGCGCCGCCCGCCTCTACCGGGACCTGGGCTTCACCTCGCACGGCCGCCGGGCCCGCTACCAGCTCTGACCGGGCCGTCCCTAGGCGGTCGGCTGGGGAGTGGTGGCGATGCCGGCCAGGAGGGCGCTGAAATACCAGCGCAGCCGCTGCTCACCCGTACCGGAGAAGAGGTCGTCGCGGGCACCGGCGATGTTCGGATAGTCCGCCGGCCGCGCCTCCCGGACCGCGGCCTCCAGATGCTGCTCCTCGCCGGTGGCCTCGGCCGACTCCCGCCGGGTGCCCTGCTCGGCCGCGGTGGCCGTCGCCAGCTGCAGCAGCGGATCGATCCCCCAGGCGGCGGCCCGCGAGGGCACCCCGCCGGCGGCGAGCAGGCCCAGCAGGCAGTCGATCAGACGGAGATAGTTGGGGCCGGACGGGTGCAGCGCCAGGACCGACCGGGCCAGGCTCGGATGGGCCCACAGCATCCGCGTGTAGCGCTCGAGCACGTCGATCACCGCGTCCTGCCATCCGTCGGCGGCGACCGGGGGCAGCGGGGTGTCCCGCAGCAGCTCGTCGAGCAGCGCCCCGTGCAGCTCGGCCAGGTTGTCGACGTAGACGTAGAGCGAGGCCGCCCCGGTGTCCAGCTCGGCGGCGAGCCGCCGCATGGTGAGCCGCTCCAGCCCCTCGGCCCGCATGACCCGCAGGCCGGCGGCGACCACCGCCTCCCGGCTGAGTGGCGCCTTGGCCGGACGGTCACGGCGGCTGACCGGCACGCGGCGTGGAGTCATGATCGCGATCGTAGCGAACACGTTCGGGTGGGGTGAAGCGCCGGCGACGCCGCGGGAAACCCCCGTTAACCGCCGGGATGGGCGGTTCCGAGGGAGACCGGCCCCACGTTTCTCCAGGCTGCCCTAACAGAACGGGTGGGCATGAGACAGAATGGCTCCTTGTAGGAGGGGAGTATTCCTCCGCGCCGGTCTCGTCAGCACGGAAGGCCCACCCGAGGGCCGACCCGGGCCCGGCGGTCGTCCCACGTGATGGGGGCGGCGGAAGAGACCTCCGACAGCCGCACGTCGCTGTGCGCGCCTCAGGGCCACGGGAACCAATGGCCTGTCCGGCGGGCACAGCGCCGCATCGTGTCTGCCGGAGGTTCACGTTGAACGTTTCCACCTGGGTGTGGATCGCCACCCTGGTCGCCCTGGTCGCCGTGCTCGCGATCGATCTTCTGATCATCGGCCGGCGCCCGCACGAGCCGACGATGCGTGAGTCGGGCCTCTGGGTCGCCCTCTATGTCGCGCTGGCGATCCTGTTCGGCCTCGGCGTCTGGTTCGTCTCCGGGGGCCGGGCCGCCGGCGAGTTCTACACCGGCTGGCTGACCGAATATTCGCTCAGCGTCGACAACCTGTTCGTCTTCGTGATCATCATGGCGCGCTTCGCCGTGCCCCGCCGGTTCCAGCAGAAGGTTTTGCTGATCGGCATCGTGCTGGCGCTGCTCATGCGGGGTGCGTTCATCGCCGCCGGCGCCGCCCTGATCTCGCAGTTCTCGTGGGTGTTCTACCTGTTCGGAGCCTTCCTGGTCTACACCGCGATCACGCTGATCAAGGAGAACGGCGAGGACGAGGACTTCCAGGAGAACATCCTGATCCGCTGGGCGAAGCGGGCCCTGCCGGTGTCGGGCAGCTTCGGCGACGGCCGTCTCACGGTGCTCAACAAGGGGCGGCGGCTGTTCACCCCGATGCTCATCGTCATGATCGCGATCGGCACGACCGATCTGCTGTTCGCGCTCGACTCGATCCCGGCGATCTTCGGCATCACCAAGGAGCCGTACCTGGTCTTCACCGCCAACGTCTTCGCGCTGATGGGGCTGCGCCAGCTGTTCTTCCTGCTCGGCAACCTGCTGGAACGCCTGGTCTACCTCAACATCGGGCTGGCCGCGGTGCTCGCGTTCATCGGCGTCAAGCTCTTCCTCGAGGCCCTGCACACCAACACGCTGCCGTTCCTCAACGGCGGCCACGGCGTGCACTGGGCACCCGAGATCCCGATCTGGCTCTCCCTGGTGGTCATCGTCGGCTGTCTGGGCCTGGCCACGGTCGCCAGCCTCGCCCGCGAGCGCAGGAGAGAGCTGGCCGGCCACCGCGGCTGACGGACAAAGCCCCCGCTCACCTCACGGTGGGCGGGGGCTTGCTGTTTTCAGGCGTACGCGGTGAGCAGCCGTGTCACCGGCCGTATCACTGGGCGTGCTTGCGCCGGGCCGCCTGCCGTCCGCGGGTCTGCTGGTCGAGGATGACCTTACGGATGCGCACGGCTGCCGGCGTGACCTCGACGCACTCGTCCTCGCGGCAGAACTCCAGGGCCTGCTCGAGCGACAGCTTGCGCGGCGGGATCAGCTTCTCGGTCTCGTCGGAGGTCGACTGACGCATGTTCGTCAGCTTCTTCTCCTTGGTGATGTTGACGTCCATGTCGTCCTGGCGCGAGTTCTCGCCGACGATCATGCCTTCGTAGACCTCGGTCGTCGGCTCGACGAACAGCTGGCCGCGCTCCTGGAGGTTGGTCATCGCGAACGCGGTCACCACGCCGGCCCGGTCGGCCACCAGCGAGCCGTTGCTGCGGGTGCGCAGCTCACCGAACCAGGGCTCGTAGTCCTCGAAGATGTGGTGCATGATCCCGGTGCCGCGGGTCTCGGTCAGGAACTCCGTCCGGAAGCCGATCAGCCCGCGCGCCGGAACCAGCCACTCCATCCGCAGCCAGCCGGTGCCGTGGTTGATCAGCTCTTCCATCCGGCCCTTGCGGGTGGACAGCAGGCTGGTGATGGCACCCATGTATTCGTCGGGGGCGTCGATGGTCAGGCGCTCGACCGGCTCGTGCACCTTGCCGTCGATCTCCTTGGTGACCACCTGCGGCTTGCCGACGGTGAGCTCGTACGACTCGCGGCGCATCTGCTCGACCAGGATGGCCAGCGCCAGCTCGCCGCGGCCCTGCACCTCCCAGGCGTCGGGTCGCTCGGTCGGGAGGACGCGCAGGGAGACGTTACCGACCATCTCCCGGTCGAGGCGGTCCTTGACCATGCGGGCGGTGACCTTGCCGCCCTTGACCTTGCCGACCATCGGCGACGTGTTGGTGCCGAGGACCATCGAGATGGCCGGCTCGTCCACGCTGATCAGGGGGAGCGGAATCGGGTTCTCCGCGTCGGCCAGGGTCTCGCCGATCATGATGTCGGCGATGCCGGCGACGGCCATGATGTCGCCCGGACCGGCGCTCTCGGCGGGCTTGCGCTCGAGACCCTCGGTGATCAGGAGCTCGGAGATGCGGACGTTGCTGATCGTGCCGTCGGTCTTGCACCAGGCCACGGTCTGGCCCTTGCGGATGGTGCCCTCGTGCACGCGGCAGAGCGCGAGCCGGCCGAGGAAGTTGGAGGCGTCGAGGTTGACCACGTGGGCCTGCAGCGGCGCGCCCTCGGTGTAGGTCGGGGCCGGGATGGTGCTGAGGATCGTGCTGAACAGCACCTCGAGGTCGGTGGCGTCCTCGGGGACGGTGCCGTCCTTGGGCTGGGTCAGCGAGGCGATGCCGTCGCGGGCACAGGCGTAGACGATCGGGAACTCGATCTGGTGCTCGTCGGCGTCGAGGTCGAGGAAGAGCTCGTACGTCTCGTCGACGACCTCCTTGATGCGCGCGTCGGGCCGGTCGACCTTGTTGATGATCAGGATGATCGGCAGCCGGGCTTGCAGGGCCTTGCGGAGCACGAAGCGGGTCTGCGGCAACGGGCCCTCGCTGGCGTCGACCAGCAGGGCGACGCCGTCGACCATGGTCAGGCCGCGCTCGACCTCACCGCCGAAGTCGGCGTGGCCGGGGGTGTCGATGATGTTGATGGTGACGGGCTTCTCGCCACCGGCGGGCTGGTAGCTGATCGCCGTGTTCTTGGCGAGAATGGTGATGCCCTTTTCCCGCTCCAGGTCCATGGAGTCCATGGCGCGGTCGGCCATCTCACCGCGCGCGTGGGACTGGCTCCCCTGGCGCAGCATGGCGTCGACCAAGGTTGTCTTGCCATGGTCCACGTGGGCGATGATGGCGACGTTGCGTAGGTCGGTGCGGGTCTGCATACCTCTATTGTCCCCGGAGATGGTTGCGGTTGCCGTTCCGGGGTTGAATCGACGGGACCGGTTCCGTCACACGCGCGCTTTGTCCGATTCGCCGGGCAGCGCCGGTCGCCCACCGGCTGTTACGGTTCGCCATCGGTTCGGCTCGGGAGGAAAGGTCGTCGATGGCGAAGTCGAGGGTTCGGCATCTGGTCGTGGCGACGGTAGCGCTGCTCGCGCTCGGTGGCTGCGGCTTGTTCGGCGGCAAGGACGACTCGGTGAACGGTGCCGCCCGGGTGGCCGATCAGGCATCGGCTCCGGCGGCCGAGCCGACGACCGACGAGCCGACGGCCGACCCGACGACCGAGGCGCCCAAGCCGACGACGAAACCGACGCCGAAAAAGACGAAGGCGACGAAAAAGCCGGCGAGCACCGCCCCGACGGAAGATCCGTTCTGGGAGCAGCTGCCGGCCTGCGCTCACAAGGACAAGACGAAGCCGGTCTCGATGAGCAAGGTCAAGGCGGCGCTGAAGGACGCGTCCGGCCGCATCTACTGGACCCACGAGGCGCCCCAGCTGAAGCTCAACTACACGCTGGTCAAGGGCGTGTCATACATGGAGAGCGGCTGGCAGAGCAACATCCACAACTGCGACGGCGGCACCGGCATCATGCAGGTCATGCCCGACACGGTCTCCTTCATCAACCTGCGGTTCGGGCTCGACTACGACGCCTCCGACTACAAGCAGAACGCTCTGGTCGGCGCCAACTACCTGGCCTATCTGACCCGCCACGCCGGCGACCTCTACTTCGGCGGCAAATACGACCTCAGCACGAGCAAGTGCAAGACGACCACGTCGTGGTGCCTGCTCAACGTGGTGATCTCCGGCTACAACGCCGGTCAGGGCTCGATCGAGCAGGACGGCGCGACCAAGACCCTGCCCAACCCGCAGTACGTTTCGACCGTCCGGGCCCTGATGACCCGGTGCAAGTGCGACCAGTACTGAGCCCCGAGTTATGCTGGTAGGCGGTACCCGTGACCCCTCCGGCGTTTTGACCGTGTCGAAGCCGCAGTAGTAGGGTCTCGGGGTTCTCGTGTGTTAACTGTCGTGTGTTGATGATGCTGGCGAGCTGCTGCCCGTGCAGCTCACCCTAAGGAGCCCTACGCAATGCCGCCCAAGAAAAAGACCCATGAGGTAACCCTCGCGCTTGAGGCGGGTAACGCCGCGATGGTCGACCTCGGCAAGATGCTTGGTCCGACCGGGGCCAACATGCGTGCCGTGAAGGTGGAATACGACGAGGCCACCGCCAAGAACCGGGGCGAGATCATCCCGGTCATCGTCTCCGTCTACGAGGACCGCAGCCACACGCTGGTCTACAAGACGCCGCCGACCAGCTTCCTGATCCGCAAGTCGCTGGGCATCCAGTCGGGCGCTTCCAACCCGCTGACCCAGACGGTGGGCACGCTGAGCCCGACGCAGATCAAGGAGATCGCGGAGCGCAAGCTGCCCGACCTCAACGCCAACGATCTCGACTCCGCGATCAAGGTCGTCGCCGGCACCGCCCGCTCCATGGGCGTCAAGGTCGCCGACTGACGCCAACGGCGCGACAGTCGCCGAGCGAGGCGTTGACGTGAACGCCGCCGCCGGACGCGACGGCGTGACGGTCAACGACCGAGGCCTCGGCCTGAACGCCGCTGCTAAGGCGACGGCCTGACGGTCGTTGACCGAGCCTCGGCTTGGACGTCGCTGCTGAGGCGACGGCGCGAACGCCGCTGACGGACGCCATGGCGCGACCGACGCGACGGCGCGGCCGCTGCTGACTGAGGCATCTCACCGCGTACGGAAAACGGCCCCGGGGAAACCCGGGGCCGTTTCCATGTGACGCACTCACCCGGCCCGGCCCGGCCCGGCCTTCCGGAGCCCGCCCGGAACCCTTGGCGGCACGCCGGCCGAAACCACGCCGGACGGCCTGGCCGAGAGCCTTGCCGGGCGAGGCTTGGCCGAGTGGCCCGGCCGGTAGCCTTGCTGACCGAGTGGCCCGGCTGAAACCTTGCTGACCGAGGCTTGGCCGAGTGGCCCGGCGGAGGGCCTGGCCGAAAGCCTTGCCGGCCGAGGCCTGGCCGAGTGGCCCGACCGAAGCCTTGCCGGCCGGAGCCAGCCCGGCCGGAGCCAGCCCGGCCGGAGCCAGCCCGGCCGGAGCCAGCCCGGCCGGAGCCAGCCCGGC
>NZ_JBFBAD010000220.1:0-11170 GCF_040682075.1 Actinoplanes sp. NPDC051411
CCCGCCGCGCTGGCCTCGGCCGGTGAGAAGTTCGGCGTCCGCAAGCTGGAGACCGACTACCGCGCCCTCTTGAATGACCCGTCCATCGACGTGATACCCCGCTGGGTCCGGACCGCCCACCGGCAGCGCCGGGTGCTCGCGTTCAACCGGATCGAGATGGCGCTCGACTGGGCCAGCGCGCACGTCCAGATCAACGACTGGGCCGCGGCCGGGGACCGGGCGGCGGCGGCCCTGCGGGACTACCGCGACGAGGTCGACGCGGACTGGCCGGCCCCCTGGGTGGCCGAGCACCGGGCCCACCTCCGCCTGCTCGCCGCGATCGCCGGCGCACGCCCGACCGCGCCGGCCTCGACCTCCACGATCGCCGGCGCACACCCGACCGCGCCGGCCTCGACCGCCGCGGTCGCCGATGCCGGCCCCGGCCCGTCGGCCTCGACCTCCGCGATCGACCTCCTGGAGCGGGCGATCCGCGCCGCCCGCGCCGCCGACGACGCGCTGGCCGCCCGCCTCGCGGCGACCGTCGTCGACCGGCTCGGCGCGGGCGTGCCCGGCAACACCCACCTGCTCACGCTGCACCTCGCGGCCCGGCGCCCGGGCACCCCGGCCCTCGCGATCCGCTACGCCGAGGAGCTCGCCGCGCTGCGCTGGAACAACCGCATCGACCGCCTGGCCGGCATCCGCGCCGCGATCGCGGTCGAGCACGCGCGCCGCGAGCACGAGCAGACCCGCCGGCAACTGCTGCTCGACGAGCTGACCGGGCTGGCGAACCGCCGCGGCTGCCACACCTATCTCGACAGCGCGCCGGAAGCCGGGGCCGAGAGCGGTTTCGCCGTGATGATGATCGACGTCGACCACTTCAAGAAGGTCAACGACACCTTCGGTCACGACATCGGCGATGCCGTGCTGGTCCGGCTCGGAGAGATCCTCGCGGCCCACGTACGCCCGTGCGACCTCGCCGCCCGCCTCGGCGGTGACGAGTTCCTCGTGATCGTCGCCGACGTGCCGGCCGAGGTGACCGGGCAGCGGGCCCAGGCGCTGGTCGACGCCGTACGCGAGGAGCCCTGGGGCCGCCTGGCGGCCGGCCTGTCGGTCTCGGTCAGCGTCGGCGCGCACCACGGCGGGCACCAGGAGCTGCCCGCGCTGCTCGCCGGGGCCGACCGGCACCTCTATCGGGCGAAGGCCGAGGGCCGCGGCCGCCTCGCGGTCTCCTTTCAGGAGCTCACGGGGCTCGCTCCGTAGACGAGCCGGAGGATCGCGTCGGTCAGCGTGTCGAGCAACTCGTCGTCGTCGTAGGCGCCGGGGTTGGCGTAGACGTCGGCGAACGTGATGGTGCGCAGGTGCACGGCCATCTTGGCGAGCAGGCCGGGGGGCCCGCCGACGGTCAGCCCGGCCCGCGTGTCGCGCTCGATGCGCTCCGAGAAGAGGCTGCAGCCGTGGTCGACCAGGCGGTCGCGGACGTGGGTCACGTCGGGGCCCGGGTCGGGGGTGATGAAGGCCTCGCGCAGCCAGCGGCCGTCGGTCTTCCAGCGGGCCAGCCCGGCCGCCAGCCCGCGGCGCAGCGCGCCCCGGTCGAGCCCGTCCGAGGCGAGCCACTCGGCCAGCTCGAGGTCGGCCTCGGCGAGCCGCTGGTCGACCAGGGCGGCGAGCAGCGCCTGCTTGGACTCGAAGTAGAAGTAGAAGCCGGAACGGGCGATGCCGGCCGCGCCGGCCAACTCGTCGATGGTGACCTGGCTGATCGACTTGTCGCGGAAGACCGACCGCGCGGCCTCGATCAGCGCCTGTTCCCGCTGATCACCTTTGGTGGGGGCGCGGCGACTTCTGATGGCTGGCACGCCGCCGACTCTACAACGCGTCGGAGGAAGTCGACGTCACATCTTTTATTCTCGACACGGTGTTGAGAATAGGTCTAGCTTCGGACGGGTGACCACGAAATCGCGCCTCGCGCTGCCCGTCACCTGCTACGTGGTGCTGCTCGTCTCGGCGCTGCAGACCCTGGTCGTCCCGGTCGTCGCCGACATCCAGTCCGCCCTGCACGTCTCCACCAGCTCGGCGAGCTGGGTGGTGACCGCCAACCTGCTCGCCGCCGCGGTGTTCACGCCGATGCTCGGCCGGCTCGGCGACCTGCACGGCCGCCGTCCGGTGATGCTCGGCGTGCTGGCCGTGGTGCTGCTCGGCTCGGTGCTCGCCGCCGCCACGTCGAGCCTCCCCCTGCTGATCGTCGGCCGGGTCGCCCAGGCGGCCAGCTTCGGGCTCTTCCCGCTGTCCATCGGCGTACTCCGGGAAGAGCTGCCGCCGCGGCGGCTGACCGGCGCGATGGCCCTGGTCAGCGGCATGCTCTCGGTCGGCGCCGGCTTCGGGCTGGTGGTCACCGGGCTGCTGATGCGGCACGGCGGCGACTACCACCAGCTGTTCTGGCTGGCCACCGCGCTGACCGCGATCGGCCTGGCCGGGGTGTGGCTGCTGCCGCGCCGGGCGGGCGCGGCCACCGGAAGTCTCGACTGGGCCGGCGCCGCCCTGCTCGGCCTCGGCCTGGTGCTGCTGATCCTGCCGCTCGAGGAGGGCAACGGGTGGGGCTGGGGCTCGGCCCGGGTGCTCGGCTCGCTGGCCGGGGCGGTCGTGGTGCTCGTCGCGTTCGTCCTGCTCGAACGGCGGGTCACGCACCCGCTGGTGAGCCCCCGCATGCTCAGCCACCGCCCGATCGTGGTCGCCAACGCGGCCGGCCTCTTCCTCGGCTTCTCGATGTTCGCCGTCTTCCTGGCCGTCTCCGCCCTGGTGCAGACGCCGCGGGCGGTCGCCGGCTACGGCTTCGGCGCGTCCGTCCTCGCCGCCAGCCTGGTCTACCTGCTGCCCGGCACGGCCGGCGGCGTGCTCACCGCACCGCTCGGCGGCCGGCTGGTCGCCCGGTTCGGCGCCAAGGCGACGCTGGTCATCGCGGCGGTGCTGGCCTGTGCCGGCTTCGCGATGCTCGCCGTGCTGCACTCGGCGACCTGGGAGGTCATCATCGGGGCCCTGGTGGTGAACACCGCGGTCACCTTCGGGTACGCCGCGCTCCCCGCACTGCTCATCGCCCACGTCACGCCGGCCGAGACCGGCATCGCCAACAGCGTGAACTCGATCTCCCGCTCGGTCGGCATGTCGCTCGGCACCGCGTTCGTGGTCACGATGATGACCCGCAACCCGATCGCGGGCCCGGTGCCGCTGCCGCGCGAGACGCAGTTCGTGACCGTCTTCGTGGTCGGCGCGGCCCTGGCCGCGCTCGCCGCCGCGGTGGTCGCCGGGGCGCTCCCTCGGGCACGCCGGACCCCGATCACGGTCGCCGAGGCCGAGGCCGACGAGGTGCTCGGCGCCGCCGGGCTGGATGTGCCGGTCAGCCGCTGAGCGCGCCGCCGCGGGTGACCAATGTGGTGCGGTGGACCGAGCGCTTCGGCGGTCCCGCGGCGCCGTTGATGCGGGCGAAGAGGAGCTCGGCCGCCTGCGCGCCCAGCCTGGTCGCGTCGTAGGTGACGAGCGCGACCGGCCGGGACAGCAGCGCGGCCAGCTCCACGTCGTCGAAGGCGGCCAGGCCGACCGGGCTGCCGTGCTCGTGCAGGGCCTGCAGGACGCCGACCGCCATCCGGTTGTTGTCGGCGAAGATCGCGTCGACGCTGCCGAGCAGGATCGCCGCCGCCGCGCGCGCGTCGTCGACGGTGTGCAGGCCGAGCCGGATCAGGGCCGGGTCGGCCGGCAGGCCGGCCTGTTTGAGGGCCTGCTTATAGCCGGCCAGCCGCCGGGCGCCGGTGGTCACGGCCGGGTCGCCTCCGACGTACGCGATGCGCCGGTTTCCCTGTCCGATCAGGTGTTCGACCGCGCCGCGGGCCCCGCCCCGGTTGTCGAGCAGCACGGCGTCGGCGGCCACCCCGACCGGCTTGCGGTCGATGAACACGATCGGCGCCCACCGGCTCAGCTCGGCGTGCAGGTCGTGTTGCGGCTGCGCGGTCGGCACCACGAGCACGCCGTCGACCCGGCGGCGCAGCACCAGGTCGCGCAGCAGTTCGCGTTCGCGGTCGTAGCTGTGCCGGGTGCTGCCCACCACCAGCATGTGCTGGTGCCGCCGGGCCACCTGCTCGGCGCCGTCGGTGATGGCCGACCAGAACGGGTTGGCGACGTCCTCGATGATCAGGGCGATCGTGTCGGTGGTCTGCCCGGGGCGCAGCGCGCGGGCCGCCTCGTTGCGCTGGAAGCCGAGTTCCGCGATGGCGCGCTCGACCGCGGCCCGGGTCTCCTCCCGGATGTAGCGCTCGTTGTTGACCACACGCGACACCGTCGCCGGGCTGACCCCGGCCGCCCTCGCGACGTCATGCATCGTCGGGCGACGTTGCGACATGCCAACTCCGTTCCATTGATCTTTGTCGCTCTTGACCATGCAGTGACGATCTGATTACGTTCTCAGAGAACGTTAGCAGAGAAGACCGTCGATGGATCCCGACTCCCCCACTAGGAGTTCACATGCGGTCCCGGATCATCATCGCTGCCCTGTCCGCCCTGGTCGTGACCGCCGCGACCGCCGGTTGCGGGTCGTCGGGCGACGACGCCAAGAGCAAGACGATCACCATCGCCTACCAGAAGTTCGGCGCCTTCATCCAGCTCGACCAGCAGCTGAAGGACGTCAAGAAGCAGTACGAGGCGGCCCACCCCGGCTACACGGTCAACCTCCAGCCGATCGAGGCGTCGGAGAACGACTACTACACCAAGCTGTCGTTGATGAACCGCTCCCCCAAGAGCGCGCCCGACGTCATGTACGAGGACACCTTCCTCGTCAACACCGACATCCAGGCCGGTTTCCTGGCGCCGATCGACGACTACCTCAAGGACTGGCCGGACTGGTCCCAGTTCACCGACGCGGCCAAGAGCGCGGCCAAGGCGCAGGACGGCAAGACGTACGGCGTCCCGATGGGCACCGACACGCGCGCTCTCTGGTACAACCCGTCCCTGTTCAAGAAGGCCGGCATCCCGACGCCGTGGCAGCCGACCAGCTGGAACGACATCCTGACCGCGGCCCGGACGATCAAGGCCAAGCTGCCCGGCGTCACCCCGTTCAACATCTACTCGGGTAAGGGCGTCGGCGAGGCCGCCACCATGCAGGGCTTCGAGATGCTGCTGTACGGCACCAAGAACACCCTGTACGACGACGCGTCCAAGAAGTGGGTCGTCGGCAGCCCCGGCTTCAACGACTCGCTCAACTTCGTCAAGACGGTCTTCGACGAGAAGCTCGCACCGACCCCGCAGAACGCACTCGACCCGAACTGGGCCACCCGCGTCACCACCGAACTGCTGCCGCAGAACAAGCTGGCCATCGACCTCGACGGCTCGTGGATCAACCAGACCTGGGTCCCGACGGGCCAGAAGCCGTGGCCGGAGTGGAGCAAGGTGCTGGCCACCGCCGCCATGCCGACGCAGAACGGTGAGGCCCCCGGCAAGATCAGCATGTCCGGCGGCTGGGTGCTCTCGGTCGGCTCGCACGCCAAGGACAAGAAGGCGGCGTTCGACCTGGTCACGACCATGCTCAACCGGGAGAACACCCTCAAGTACGACATCGGCGCCAGCCAGATCGCGGAACGCAACGACGTGGCGAACGACCCGGCGTACCTGAACTCCAACCCGACGCTGAAGTTCTTCACCGATCTGGTGCAGATCACCAAGTTCCGGCCCGCCTACCCGGTCTACCCGCAGATCTCGGACGCGGTGCAGGTGGCGATGGAGTCGGTGATGACCGGTCAGGCCCAGCCGGACGCGGCCGCGAAGACCTTCGCCGATCAGGCCAGGACGGCGGCCGGCGGCGACGACAAAGTGATGACCGCGCAATGACGACCGCCACCTCCTCCCGGGCGGCACGGTTCGGGGCGTATGCTCCCGCGCTGCTGCTGCTCGGGGTGTTCTTCGCCGGCCCGCTGCTGTGGAGCGTCTACAGCGCCTTCACCAACGTCGCGCTGACCGGCTCCTCGACGATCGACTTCATCGGCCTGGCCAACTTCCGGACGATGCTCCACGACAGCCAGTTCTGGAACTCGCTCTGGCTCACCCTGGTGTTCGTGGTCGGGTCGGCGGTGATCGGCCAGAACACGCTCGGGCTGCTGATCGCCCTGCTGCTGCGCGGCCGGGGCAAGGTGGCCCGGGCGGTCGTCAGCAGCCTGGTGGTCGCCGCGTGGACGGTGCCCGAGACGGTGGCCGGCTTCTGCTGGTATTCGTTCCTGCATCAGGAGGGCACGCTGAACGCGATCCTGCACCGGGTCGGGTTCAGCCAGAACTGGCTCTACACGACGCCGATGCTCGCGGTCATCCTGGCCAATGTGTGGCGGGGCACCGCGTTCTCGATGCTGGTCTATCAGGCCGCGCTCAACGACGTGCCACCCGAGCTGCACGAGGCGGCCGCGGTCGACGGCGCGACCGGGTGGCAACGGCTGCGGCGCGTGACCCTGCCGCTGATCCGCCGCTCGATCGTCACCAACCTCATGCTGATCACGCTGCAGACCCTCGCCGCGTTCGGCCTGATCTATGTGATGACCAAGGGCGGCCCGGGGTCGAAGAGCTCGACGACGCCGATCTACATGTATCAGGAGTCGTTCCAGTTCTACAAACTCGGCTACGGCACCGCGATGGCGTTGGTATTGCTGGTGATCGGCGCGATCTTCTCGCTGATCTACGTACGCCTCATCAAGGTGGACGACCTGTGAGCGCCCCCGTCGTGGCAGTGGAGGCCGCGCCCCGCCACACCACCGCCGATCTCACCGCACCCGGCCGTGGCCCGTCCCGCATCGCCGTCTGGATCGCGTTGCTGATCATCGCGATCGCGTTCTTCCTGCCGTTCCTGTGGCTCATCATCGCCTCGATCCAGCCCGGCGCGGCGCTGTCCGCCCACATCGACTGGCGGTTCTCGACCCGCAACTTCGCCGACGTGCTGAACGCCGACACCGTCTACCGCCCGATGCTCAACTCGTTCATCATCTCGGCCGGCACCGCGCTCATCACCGTGGCCGCGGCGGTGCTCGCGGCGTACCCGTTGTCGCGCTACCGCAGCCGGTTCGGCCGGATCTTCATGTACACCATCCTGTTCTCCACCGGGCTGCCGATCACCGCGGTGATGGTGCCGGTCTACACGATGTACAGCCAGTTCGAGCTGACCGACTCGGTGCCCGCGCTGATCCTGTTCATGGCCGCGTCGTCGCTGCCGTTCGCGATCTGGATGATGAAGAACTTCATGGACGGCGTGCCGCTGAGCCTGGAGGAGGCGGCCTGGACCGACGGCGCCGGCTGGCTGCAGTCGCTGACCCGGATCGTCCTGCCGCTGATGGTGCCCGGCCTGACCGTGGTGTTCGTGTTCACGTTCGTGCTGCAGTGGGGCAACTTCTTCGTACCGTTCATCCTGCTGCAGGCCCCCGAGAGCCAGCCGGCCTCGGTCACCATCTACACGTTCTTCTCGAGCTACGGCCAGGTCGCGTACGGCCAGCTGGCCGCGTTCGCGATCCTCTACACGGCCCCGGTGGTGCTGCTGTATTCGGCGATGTCCCGCGTGTTCGGCGGCGCCTTCAGCCTCACCGGAGCCGTCAAGGGCTGACCCGGGCTCGACGTGCGGTAAACGTCACCGGAGCGCGGTGCACAACGGCGAAAGCGGAGCCGTCTTAGGTACGCGGCCCTCGAAACGGTTCCAGGGCGCCGATTGCGTGCCTAGGAGCGTTCGTGAGCCAGTACGAGGACATGTTCCGTGAGACCTTCGAGTCTCACGAATACCTCGCTCCGAACATGGGCACGGTGTACCTCGGCTCGCGGGAGCTGTACCGCCGGTACATGCGGCGCCGCCGCAGCGCCCAGGTCGTCGGCGGGGCGGTGCTCGGCGCGGGCCTGCTCGCGGCGGGCACCAACCTGCCGGCCGGCCTCCTGCCCGGCGCCACCCTCCCGGTCCCGCCGGCCCGGGTCGGTGCCACCACCTCCCCGGCGGCGGTGCCGACGGTGCCGACGTCGCTCGGCGAGGCCGAATTCGAGCAGGATCTGGATGCCTTCGACCGCGCCGGGTACGGCTACGACGACGCGGTCCGGCTGGCCGCGCTCTGGCATACCGAAGCCGGCCTCGCCTACGTGAAGGCGGAGGCGGGCAGTCTGCTGCTCGCCGGGCGGACCCTCCCGATCCCGCCGCATCCGATCCAGGCCGACGCGGCCACGCCGAATCCGGACACCCGGGCGGCGCTCTCGGCGTTCTTCGGCGCCGGTTACGCGTACGACGACGCCGTCCGGCTGGCGAAGCTGTGGAAGCTGGCCGACCCGGCCGACGCCAAGGTCAAGGGTGGCGCGAAGCTCGACGCGGGCCAGCCGTTGCCGTTCCCGCCGGCCCAGAGCGCGCAGCGCGCGTTCTGGGACGCGGGCTTCGACGTCACGGACGCCGAGAGGCTGGCCAGGCTCTGGCACGTGTCCGTCGACGAGGCGAAGATCGAGGCGGGACAGAAGCTGCTGGCCGGGCAGCGGCTCCCCATCGAGCCCTGAAGGCCGCCGACGGGCTCCAGGGCCGGTGCTCAGGTCAGCTCAGGCAGATCTCGGGGAGCAGGAACCAGCGTAGCTTCTCGAACGCCGGCGGCAGGTCGAGGCGCAGGCCGTCCGACGGCTCGGGGCGGCTGCTCAGGATGTCGCGCGCCTGTTCGAGATAGCCGGCCAGCGCCTCCTCGCCGACCGAGCTCACCGGGCCGGCCGGCTCGGCCGCCGCGGCCAGGAAGTCGGCCAGGCGGACTGGCGGCGGCGCATGCCGTACGTGCGTCCAGAGCGCGGTCCGCGGGTCGAAGCGGTATTCCGGCAGCAGCCGGGCCCCGTACCGCGCCACCAGCCCGACCGCCTCGATCAGGTAGTCGGCGACGGTGTCCGAGATGAAGTAGTTGAGGTTGAGCCGGATCCAGCCCGGTTTGATGCCCTCCCAGCCGTTCAGGATCTCGACCTGGAACTCGTGCGAATGCGCGTCGTCGATGCCGAGCAGGCGATGACCGTACGGCCCGGCGCAGGAGCATCCGCTCCGGGCCTGGATGCCGAAAAGGTCGTTGAGCAGCGCCGACACGAAGTTGTGGTGCAGGTGGCGCTCCCCTGCTTTGACCTGGAACGAGACGATCGACAGGCGTTCCGCGTCGAGGTCGCCGAGGATCTCGATGCGCTCCTCGGCCGTCCAGCTCGCGCGGGCCCGGTGCCACAGTTCGCGCTCGCGCTCCTCGATGAGCTCGGTGCCGACCGCGTCCTTGACCGCGAAGACCAGGCCGGCCCGGATCGACTCGACGATCGCCGGGGTGCCGCCCTCCTCGCGGGCCACCGGATCGGTGATGTAGCGGTGGCCGGTCGGGTCGACGAACGCGACCGTGCCGCCGCCTGGGACCACCGGCACCCGGTTGGTCAGCAACCTGCGGTCGACGACCAGGACGCCCGGGGTCTGCGGGCCGCCGGCGAACTTGTGCGGGGACAGGAACACGGCGTCCTTGTCGGCCATCGAGATCGGCGCGTACGGCCCGGCCGCCGCGTAGTCCCACACCGACAGGGCGCCGTGCTCGCGCAGCACCCGCGACACCGCCGCCGTGTCGGTGCGGATTCCGGTCACGTTCGACGCGGCCGAGAAGCTGCCGATGCGCAACGGCCGGTCGGCGTACGCCAGAAGCGCGCGCCGCAGCGCGCCGAGGTCGACGTGCCCGGTTTTATCGGAGTCGATTTCGACGACGTCGGCGATCGACTCGCGCCAGGGCAGCTCGTTGGAGTGGTGCTCGTAGGGGCCGACGAAGATGACCGGACGGTCAGCGGCCGGGATGTGGCCGCTCAGGGCGTATTTCTCGTCGAGGGCCTCCGGGATGCGGAGGCCGAGGACGCCGGTGAGCTTGTTGACCGCGGCCGTCGCCCCCGAACCGCAGAAGATCACCACGTGGTCCGGGCCCGCGCCGACGCTGCGGCGGATGATCTCCCGGGCCTCCTCGCGCAGGGCGCCCGTCTGCGCGCCGGTCGCCGAGGCCTCGGTGTGGGTGTTGGCGTAGCGGGTCAGCACCTGGTCGCGGATGAAGTCCTCGACGAAGTCGAGCGCCTGCCCGGAGGCGGTGTAATCGGCGTACGTGATCCTCCTCGGCCCGAAGGGGCCGTCCACCACCTGGCCGTCACCGACCAGCCCGTTCCGGATCCGTTCCAGCATGCTCACGTCTCGTCCTCCCCATTGAGTGACGTCACACCGCCTAAGTATGCCTAGGCCCGCTCAGGCATCGGCCGCCCGCAGAGATAGGTAAGGGCTTCCGATGTGACAGCTCCCGGTGCGGCCGAGGATCGGTATATCGAACGGCGACAAGGAGAAAAGTCATGAACATGCATCCGGTCATGCTGATGATGCTGGCCAACCAGCGGCAGCGCGAACTGATCGCCGAGGCCGACCGGCACCGCCTGCTGAGCAGTGCCCGCGAGGCCCGCCGCGCCCGGAAGGGCCGAAAAGCACGTGCGGTGCGGGGGCAGCCCACCGGTAACCTGGCGTCGTGCGACCCCTCCGCGGCGGTGCCGGCCCGGTGATGATCGGCCGGGAGAGCGAGCTGCGCCAACTGGCGCGGCTCGCTTCGTCGCATGAGCCGGCGGTCGCGCTCATCGCGGGCGAGCCCGGCATCGGCAAGACCCGGCTGGTCCACGAGCTGCTGTCCCGCGTTTCGCCGGAGACGGTGATATTGGTCGGGCAGGCCGAGCCGGGCTCGCTCTCCCGGCCGTACGAGGTGCTGCTCGACGCCATCGACGGCCGTCCCGAGGTCGGCGAGGAACAGCTGGCCGCCCTGGCCGATCCGCGGCGCAGCCCGGTCGAGCGGCTGCACACCGGGCTGGCGATCGTGTCCGGCCTGATCGGCGACGCCCCGGCGGTCATCGTCTTCGAGGATCTGCACTGGGCCGACTCGGAGAGCGCGGCGCTGTTCGAGCGGATCGCCGACCAGCGCGGCCCGCGGCTGCTCATCGGCACGTACCGGCCGGACGAGGTGACCCGCCGGCAGCCGATGGCCGGCCTGCTGGCGCGGATGGAACGCCGGCACGCGGTCACCCACGTACTCCTGGACCGGCTGACCCCCGGGCAGACGGCGGCCTTGCTGGCCGCGCGCACCGGCGCTCCGGCGCCGGTGCGCGCCGCGACGGCGCTGCATCACCGTACCGGCGGAAATCC
>NZ_JBFBAD010000221.1:0-11052 GCF_040682075.1 Actinoplanes sp. NPDC051411
GGGCTAGTGGCTGGAAAAAATAATCTAGTACCTCCACCGCTCGATTTCTCCCGCGTTATATCAACCGTGGCAGACTGCCCGGCGGCTCAGACGACGACGCTGACCAGGCGGCCCGGGACGACGATGACCTTCTTGGGTTCGCGGCCGGCCAGGACGTCGGCGACCGCGGCCAGCGCGGCCTCCCGCACCTCGGCCTCGGACGCCTCCGGCGCCACCTCGACGCGCTCGCGTACCTTGCCGTTGACCTGCACCGGGTAGGTGACCGAGTCGGCCTTCAGCTGGGCCGGGTCGGCGACCGGGAAGCCGGCGTAGGCCAGCGAGTCGTCGTGGCCCAGCTTGCTCCACAGCTCCTCGGCCAGGTGCGGGGCGAACGGCGACACCATCAGCACCAGCGGCTCGATCGCCTCCCGCGAGGCGACCGGCAGCGGGGTCAGCGTGTTGGTCAGCTCGATCAGCTTGGCGATCGCGGTGTTGAACCGCAGCTCGTCCAGGTCGTCACGGACACCCGCGATGGTGCGGTGCAGGTGCTTGCGGACCGCCGGCTCCAGGGGCTGGTCCTCGGCGCGGACGGCGCCGGTCTCCTCGTCGACGACCAGGCGCCAGACCCGCTGCAGGAAGCGCTGCGAGCCGATGACCGCCCGGGTCTCCCAGGGGCGGGAGACGTCCAGCGGGCCCATCGCCATCTCGTAGACCCGGAACGTGTCGGCGCCGTACTGGTCGCACATCTCGTCGGGGGTGACGACGTTCTTCAGCGATTTGCCCATCTTGCCGTATTCACGGAAGACCGGAGCGCCCTCGTAGAAGTATTGGCCGTCGCGCTCGACGACGTCCTCGGCCGGGACCACGACACCGCGGGCGTCCCGGAACGCGTACGCCTGGATGTAGCCCTGGTTGAACAGTTTGCGGAACGGCTCGAAGGACGAGACGTGGCCCAGGTCGTACAGGACCTTGTGCCAGAAGCGGGAGTACAGCAGGTGCAGCACCGCGTGCTCGACGCCGCCGACGTACAGGTCGACGCCGCCGCTGTCGCCGTCGCGCTGCGGACCCATCCAGTAGGCCTCGTTGTCCTCGTCGACCAGCCGCTTGTCGTTCTGCGGGTCCAGGTAGCGCAGCTCGTACCAGCAGGAGCCGGCCCACTGCGGCATGGTGTTGGTCTCCCGGGTGTACGTCTTCAGGCCGTCGCCCAGGTCCAGCTCGACGTTGACCCAGTCCTTCTTGCGGGACAGCGGCGTCTCCGGCTCGCTGTCGGCGTCGTCCGGGTCGAACGTGCGCGGCGAGAAGTCGTCGACCTCGGGCAGCACGACCGGCAGCATCGACTCGGGCAGCGCGACCGGCAGCCCGGTCTCGTCGTAGACGATCGGGAACGGCTCACCCCAGTAGCGCTGGCGGCTGAACAGCCAGTCGCGCAGCCGGAAGGTGGTCGCGCCGGTGCCGTGCCCGTGCTGCTCCAGCCACGCGATCATGGCGGCCTTGGCCTCGACGACGCCCTTGCCGTCCAGCCAGTCGCTGTTGATCGCCGGGCCGTCGCCGGTGTACGCGCCCTCGAAGTCGTCCGACGACGGCCGCACGGTCCGGATGATCGGCAGGTCGAACGCCTCGGCGAACGCCCAGTCCCGCTCGTCCTGGGCCGGCACCGCCATGATCGCGCCGGTGCCGTAGCCGGCCAGCACGTAGTCGGCGATGAAGATCGGGATCTCGGCGCCGTTGACCGGGTTGGTCGCGTACGCGCCGATGAAGACGCCGGTCTTGGCCTTGGCGTCCGCGGTCCGCTCTTCCTCGGTCTTGGCGGCGGCCTCGGCCCGGTAGGCGGCGACGGCGGCCTCGGGAGTCGAGTGCCCGCCGGTCCATGCCGGATTTGTCCCCTCGGGCCACGCGGCCGGGACCAGAGCGGAGACCAGCGAGTGCTCCGGCGCCAGCACCATGTACGTCGCGCCGAACAGCGTGTCGGGGCGGGTGGTGAAGACGCGGATCGAGGACGGGCCGGCCGGGAAGTCGACGTGGGCGCCCCGCGAACGGCCGATCCAGTTGCGCTGCATCAGCTTGACCGGCTCGGGCCAGTCCAGCGCGTCCAGGTCGTCGACCAGGCGGTCACCGTACGCCGTGATCCGCATCATCCACTGCTTCAGGTTGCGCTTGAAGACCGGGAAGTTGCCGCGCTCGCTGCGCCCGTCCGGCGTGACCTCCTCGTTGGCCAGCACGGTGCCCAGGCCGGGACACCAGTTGACCGGGGCCTCACTGACATAGGCCAGCCGGTGGTCGTCGATCAGCTTGCGGCGCTCGACCGGGCTCAGCGAAGCCCACGGCGCGCCCGGGGTCGGCCGGTCACCGGACTCGAACTGGGCGATCAGCGAGGCGATCGGGCGGGCCTTGCGGATCTGCGGGTCGAACCACGAGTTGAAGACCTGCAGGAAGATCCACTGGGTCCAGCGGTAGTAGTCGGGGTCGGTCGTCGCGAACGTGCGCCGGTCGTCGTACGCCAGGCCCAGCCGCCGCAGCTGACCGCGGTACCGCTCGATGTTGGCCTCGGTCGTCGTCCGCGGGTGGGTGCCGGTCTGCACGGCGTACTGCTCCGCGGGCAGGCCGAACGCGTCGAAGCCCATCGGGTGCAGCACGTTGAAGCCGGCCATCCGCTTGTAGCGGGTGTAGCTGTCGGTGCCGATGTATCCGAGCGGGTGACCGACGTGCAGGCCCGCACCCGACGGGTACGGAAACATGTCCTGGACGTGCAGCTTGGGCGCGCCCGCGCGCGGGTGGTCGGGGTCGGCCAGGGCGCCTTCGGGGTTGGGCGCGTAGAACGTGCCGTTGGCCGCCCAGTACTCCTGCCAGCGCAGCTCGATCTCACCGGCCAGGGCGGCGGTGTAGCGGAACTGCGGGGTCTCTGACTCGCTCATCGTCGGCATCTCGCGTTCAAAAGTCGATGGGCACAAAAAAGCCCCTCACAGGGAGGGGTCGCCGTGCTGTGCCCGTCTCAGCGGCGGGAGATCAGCACGGCCGGCTAAGAAGGAGAAACTGCCGGGCCACACGTGCATGGTACCGGTCGCCGCCGCGCGGCGGCGACCGGTATCCAGCCCTACGAGGCCGAGCCGTAGACGGAGAGCTCGGTGTTGTCGAGGAAGGCGCAGCCGCTGGCCGTCGAGTTGGGGTCGGCGCAGAGGCCGGCGTCCTGGCCCTGACTGGTCAGCGCGGTGTAGCGGATGTAGGTGACACCGGTCGTGCCGCCGGTCAGGGTGACCGGGGTGGCCTTGACGGTGCCGGCCGGGAAGGTGCCGGTGGCCGCGGTCGTCCAGGTGACGTTGTCGGGCGAGGTCTCCACCCGGTAGCCGCCGGTCGACGCGGTCGCGTCATCGCCGCAGGTCGCGGACGGGTTGATCACCAGCTGGCCGATGTCGACCGTGTCGATGAGTTTGAGCACGATCGTCTGGCCACCGGCCGCGACGTCCGAACCCCAGCCGCCGACCTGGGACTGGTCGATCAGCTTGGCCGGCCCGCAGTCCGGGGTGTAGTCGGGCCCGGTGAAGCTGACCACCGAGCCACCGCCGCTGGACGCCGCCCAGTCCTTGCGGACCGACCAGTTCTCGGTCACGGCGTGGGACGGGATCGAGAGCGTCTTGACGACCGTGTCGTACCCGGCGCCGCGCGCGAAGACCTTCGCGTACGTCCCGGGAAGGATGCCGGAGATGGTGTAGCTGCCGTCGGCGGCGGTGACCGTCTCGTAGCTGCCGGCGAAGCCGGAAGCGTGCCCGCCGAAGCCGACCGAGAGGCCGGCCACCGCGGCGCCGGTGTCCTGGTCGTTGACCTTGCCGGTGAGCGAGCCGCGCGGGGTGTCCGGGTTCGGCGGCATCGAGAAGTCCTCGACCGGCTGGGAGTCGTCGCCGTCGACCGCGGCCGCGAAGTAGCCCATGCCGCGCTTGGCGAAGACCGACCAGATCGTCTTCTGGAGCTTGCCGCCGTCGGCGACCAGGTCGGCGGCGAGGATCGAGTTGCGCTCGTCGAGCATGGACGGGTTGCTCGGGGAGAGCTCCATGGCCCGGGTGACCAACTGCTCGGCCTTCTTGCTGCCGATCAGCTTGCGCAGGTCCCACAGGGTCTGGCCCCAGATCTCGCCGTCGGCGTGCACCTCGGCGCCGCGGGCCGAGATGCGGCCGTAGTCGCCGTACGTGTAGCCGCCGGGACCGGCCAGCGGGGTGCCCGGGCACGCGGTCGACGTGGTGCCGACCGGGCAGTCGAGCGGTTCCGTACGGATCGTGCCGCCGCCGTCGACGTACCGGCCGACCCGGACGTCACCGATGGCCGCGGTGTCCTTCTGCAGGCCCTGGTCGTCGAGGTAGTCCATGGCGTACCAGTCGCTCCAGGCCTCGCCCATGGCACCGGCTTGGATGTCGCCCAGAGTGGACAGACCGTCGGCGTCCACGACCAGCCGGTTCGACAGGCCGTGCGTGTATTCGTGGTAGACGATGTCCGACTCGTCGCCCGAGTTGCCGGCCAGGAACCGGGCGCTCGGCAGGAAGAGGTACATCTGCATGCGCGGCGGCGTGCCGTCGGGCGGGGTGTTCATGTTGGCGTTGTTGGTGTGGGCCGCGTTGGGCAGGCCGTTCGCGGTGTTCGCGCCGTCGTCCGACTGCGCCTGCACGGCGTCGCCGTCGACCGCCTCGAAGTTGCCGGCCTGCCGGGTGAAGCCGATCGGCGCCGCCTTCAGGTGGTCGTGCCAGTTGCTGACGAAGAAGAACATCTGGGCGGCGTTCTGGTCGCGGTTGACGCGCCACGAGTTGGGGACCGACGGGTCCCAGGAGCACTGGTACTGGTCCGAGCAGAGCCCGCCCACGTCGAACTTCGTGAACGGGAAGTCGAAGCTGCGCTTCCCGGACGGGGCGACATCTTCGCCCGGGTTGTCGACGTCGTCGTCGTTGATGTCGGAGTAGACGTGCGCGGTGTTGCCGGCCAGCCAGGGCGAGTTGTTCGGCAGCCACCTGCTCAGGTCGGTCTTCTGCTGCTTGCCGCCCTTGGGGGCACCCGGGTAGTTGGTCCAGGTGTCGGCGGTGTCGGCGTCGACCGTGCTCTGCCGGAACAGGACGTCACCGCTGGACGCGTCGACGACATGCACGTAGCCCTCGTCGAGGGCCACGGTCTCCCAGGCCAGGTGCGGGCCGGACGCGGTCTGGAACCAGACCAGTTTCGCGTTGCCGCCGTCGCTGAACGTCGCCGAGCCGGCCGAGGACGCGGTGACCCGGGCTCCCGACGTACCGGAAACGTCCTTGACCGCCGCGGCGCGGGCAGCGGCGGCGGAAAGCCTGGTCGCACCGGCCGTGGCCGGCAGTGTCCGCAGCGGCGAGCCGTCGACCTGGACGAGGCGGCCGTCCTTGGTGACGTGCGCCTTGAGGCCGTTGCCGAAGACCGGTACGCCGTCGGCGACCTGCTGGAAGCTGAGGTGGTGGGTGCCGTCGATGTCGACGTAGTCCTGCCGCAGCGTCAGGCCGGCCAGGCTGCCGAAGAGGTCGGCGTGGGCGCGGACGTAGGCGAGGGCGATGTCGGCCGGCTTCTGGCGGCTCGGGCCGGTGAGGAAGCCGTCGAGCTTGGTGACGCGGCGTGGCGTGCCGGTCGACTTGTCGATGTCGACGATGCCCTGGACGCCCAGTTGCTGGGCCAGGGTGTTCGCGTTGGTCGTCGTCGCTTTCAGCGCCTGCGGTGAGGCGGCGGCCGGCGCGGCGGTGATGCCGCGGCGGCTGTCGTAGTCGGCGTGGTTTCCGGTTTTCGCAACGGCGGCTTTGGCCGGCGCGGCCTGCGCCACAGCGGGAAGAAGGCCGGCCAGGAGGACGGCTCCGGCAGCAGCCGCCCCCATCCGCCGGGTCACGGTCGGAACGGACAACGGTCTCAATTCAGCCCCTTTCGCCACGGGCTCGGTGGTGAAACCCGTCGATGGCTGATCGTTCGCGTCATCGATGCGAAGAATCTAGACCGGTGTCGACTTCTTTACGCATCCGATACCCGTGTCCGGTTGACGGACATCAAAACCGTCCACCTGCCCGAGTCGGCGAGTTGCTGTGACCGGGCTAACCTGTCCGTACGGGCGGCGAGCGCCGGAGGCCCACGGACCGCCGGCCGCCCGCAAACCCTTCGGCGTGAAGTACTTGGAGGAGGCCCGTGACAACCCCGACCTGGGACGAGCCCGGTGGACCGATGGCCGGCGACGACTTCCGAGCCGCGGCTCAGGCCATCATGGCGAACATCGAGCAGGTCATCGAGGGCAAGAGCGCCACCGTGCGGCTCGCGCTCGCGGTGATGCTGGCCGAGGGTCACCTGCTGATCGAAGACGTCCCCGGCGTAGGCAAGACCAAGCTTGCCAAGGCCCTGGCCCGCTCGATCGACTGCTCGGTACGCCGCATCCAGTTCACCCCCGACCTGCTGCCCAGCGACGTCACCGGGGTGAGCGTCTACAACCAGGAGACCCGCGACTTCGAGTTCAAGCCGGGCGCGGTGTTCGCCAACCTGGTCGTCGGCGACGAGATCAACCGGGCGTCGCCCAAGACCCAGTCCGCGCTGCTCGAGTGCATGGAGGAGCGGCAGGTCACGGTCGACGGCACGACGTACGAACTGCAGGCGCCGTTCATGGTCATCGCGACGCAGAACCCGATCGAGATGGAGGGCACCTACCCTCTGCCCGAAGCGCAGCGCGACCGGTTCACCGCCCGCATCGCCATGGGCTACCCCGACCCGCGGGCCGAACTGGCCATGCTGAGCGGGCACGGCAACCACGACCCGCTCAACGATCTGCGCGCGGTGGCCGACGCCGCGATGGTCCGCCGGCTGATCGCCACGGCCCGCGACGTGCACGCCGCCGAGGCCGTCCAGCAATACGCGATCGCCCTGGTCACCGCCACCCGCGAGGCCCCCGAGCTGCGGCTCGGCGCGTCCCCGCGGTCGAGTCTCCAGCTGATCCGCACCGCCAAGGCGGTCGCCGCGCTCGAGGGCCGCGACTACGTGCTCCCCGACGACCTGCAGGCTCTGGCCGTGCCGGTCCTCGCGCACCGCGTCATCCCGACCGCCGACGCGCAGCTCAACCGGCGGACGACCGACGCCATCGTGTCCGAGATCGTGCACCGGCTGCCGTTGCCGCACGACCGCAACCGCTCGCCGTACGACACCCGCAACACCGGCGGCACGCAGTACGAGTCCCGGGGGCGCTGACATGCGGGAGGCCTTGCGGGGACTCACGACGCGCGGCCGATCGTTCCTGGCCGGGGCCGGCGCCGCCACGGTGTCCGCCTTCATCCTCGGCGAACGCGACCTGCTTCGGGTCGCCGTGCTGCTGGCGGCGCTGCCCCTGCTCGCCGCGATGTACGTCGGGCGGAGCCGTTACAAGCTCGCCTGCAGCCGCTCGCTCGAACCCGGCCGCGCCCCGGTCGGCTCGAGCGCCCGGGTCATCCTGCGCCTGCAGAACATGTCCCGGCTCCCCACCGGCACCCTCCTGCTGGAGGACCGCCTGCCGTACGCGCTGGGCAGCCGGCCGCGGGTCGTACTGGAACGGCTCGGCGCGCACCAGGCCAGCTCGGTGGCGTACACGGTGCGGGCCGACGTGCGCGGCCGCTACCCGATCGGCCCGCTGGTGATCCGGCTGACCGACCCGTTCGGACTGTGCGAGCTGACCCGCTCGTTCCCGAGCGTCGACCGGCTGACCGTCATCCCCCAGGTGGTTCCGCTCCCGACGGTGCGCCTCGCCGGGGAGTACGCCGGCACCGGCGACAGCCGCGCCCGGTCGGTGGCCGTGCACGGCGAGGACGACGCCGCCACCCGCGAATACCGTCGCGGCGACGACCTGCGCCGGGTGCACTGGCGCTCGACCGCCCGCACCGGCGAGCTCATGGTGCGGCGCGAGGAACAGCCTTGGGAGAGCCGGGCCACGGTCGTGCTCGACACCCGGGTCTTCGCCCACCGCGGCGAGGGCCCGACCGCCAGCTTCGAATGGGCGGTCTCGGCCGCCGCCAGCGCCGCCGTGCACCTGCGGCAGGCCGGCTACAAGGTGCGCATGGTGACCGGCGGCGGGGTCGACATCGACGCCACCGAGGTCGGCGGCGAGGGCGTGCTGCTCGACACCCTGGCCGACGTGAAGCTGGCCCAGAACGGCGACATCTCGATCCTGGTCGAGCAGGTGCGCCGGCGCTCCGACGGCGGCCTGATCGTCGGGCTGTTCGGCTCGCTCACCACCGCCGAGGCCGAACTTCTGGCCGGCATGCGGGGCACCGGTGCGACCTGCATCGGCTTCGCCATCGACAGCTCGACCTGGGTGACCATGGGGACCGGGGAACGGCAGGAGGCCGACCGCGAGCACGCGGCGGCCGCGCTGGCCCTCGTGCACAGCGGCTGGCGTTCGGTTCCCGTCCGCCACGGCGACCAGTTGCCCGTGCTGTGGCCGGCCGCCGCCCGCGGTTCGAGCGGGTTCGCCTGGCGGGCCGCGATGGCCGAGACGGTCGGCGGGGTGATCCGATGACCGGGCGACGCCGGCTCGGCCTGGTCGCGGGCGGGGCGACGCTGCTCTCCGCGGCACCGATCTCCACCATCTTCAACGCCTGGACATGGCTGCTCGAGTGCATCCTGGCGGTCGCGCTGATCAGCGGCGCCGCGTTCCTCACCCGCACCTTCCGGTTCCCGGTCTGGGCCCAGATCGTGAGCGAGTTCGTCGCGCTGCTGCTGGCGCTCAGCTGGATCTTCCCGGCGCCGCACGGCTTCCTCATCCCGACCCCGGACACCCTCAACCACTTCGGCGACCTGCTCACGCAGGCCGGGCAGGACACCCGCGACTACGCGGTGCCGGTGCCCGACCGGTCCGGGCTGCTGTTCGTCGCGGTGCTCGGCATCGGCCTCGTCGCGATCGTGGTCGACGTGCTCACGGTGGTGCTGCGCCGGCCGGCCCTGGCGGGCCTGCCGATGCTGGCGATCTATTCGGTACCGGTCGCGGTCTACGTCGACAGCGTTCCGGTGACCCCGTTCATCGTGGGCTCGATCGGCTATCTCTGGCTCCTCGTCAGCGACAACATCGATCGCGTACGCCGGTTCGGCCGCCGATTCACCGGCGACGGCCGTGACGTCGACGTGTGGGAACCGTCGCCGCTCGCCGCCGCGGGCCGGCGCCTCGGACTGGTCGGCCTGGTCGCGGCCGTCCTGCTGCCCCTGCTCGTGCCGACCATCACCGGCGGCCTGCTGTCCCAGCTCACGCAGAGCGGCAGCGGCGTCGGCCAGGGCGGTCTCGGCAACGGCACCGGCGGCAAGATCAACCTGTTCGCCTCGCTGGCCGGCAACCTCACCCAGGGCGACACGGTCAACCTGCTCAAGGTCTCGACCAACGAGCAGAGCCCCTATTATCTGCGCTTCGCGGTCGCCGACCAGCTCACCAACGAGGGCTTCGGCTCGCACACGCCCTCCGGGACGCCGCTGTCCCGCGGACTGCCCGACCCGCGCACCGCCAGCGCGGCCGACGACAGCGACTACAAGCAGTACCACGCCACGGTCGAGATCACCGACAAGCTGACCCAGGCATTGGCGCCGATCTACACCAACACCATTCAGGTCGGCAACCTCGACGGCAACTGGAACTTCGACCGCGGCCAGCAGGTGCTCTACTCCACCCGCACCACCACGAAGAACAAGAAATACTCGTTCGACTACGTGCGGGCGACCTACACCCAGGACGAACTGCGGGCGGCGCCGGCGCTGCCCAAGGACGACCCGTTCGTCCTGCAATACACCAACACCCCGGCCGACGCGACGGTCAGCACCCAGGTACGCAGACTGGTCGCCGGCAAGAACACCGACTACGACAAGGTCCTGGCGCTGTACGACTTCTTCTCCAAGAAGAACGGCTTCACCTACAGCCTCACCACCGAGCCGGCCGGCAACGCGTCACAGATCGCCGCCTTCCTGCGCAACCGGGCGGGTTACTGCCAGCAGTACGCGGCAGCGCTCGCCTGGATGGTGCGCGCGGCCGGCATCCCGGCGCGGGTCGCGTTCGGCTTCACCCGGGGCACGACCGGCGACAACATCACGTACACGATCACCAACCGCAACGCGCACGCCTGGACCGAGGTCTACTTCCAGGGCCTCGGCTGGATCCCGTTCGACGCCACCCCGTCGGCCGGCCTGACCGGTTCGGCACACCCGGCGTGGGCGCCCGACAACGACGCGCCGACCCCGACCGCCTCGTCGTCCAACGCGGCCGGCCAGCCGGGCGCCAACCCGTCGTCGGCGATCGACAAGCAGAACCGGCCCGACCGGAGCTTCGACAGCGCCGGCGGTTCCGGCGCGGCCGGCACGAGCGCCGCGGGCCTCTCCACAACCGGCCTGATCGTCGTGATCGCGGTGGCCCTGCTGATCGTCCTCCTGCTGGTGCCGTCGGTGCGGCGGGCACTGCTCCGCCGGCGCCGGCACGCGGCGACGGTACCCAAGACGGTGACGGTCACGCAGGCGTCCGGGGCGCTCGACATAGTGGTGACAGCCGAGGCGGTGCAGGCCCGCGAGTACGCCCACGCCGCCTGGGACGAACTCATCGACACGATGATCGACTACCGCATCCCGGTCGACCCGAGCGAAACCCCACGCGTCACCGCCCGGCGCCTGATCAACGACGCGGTGCTGCTCACCGACGCCGCGAACGCGGCCACACTTCTCGGCACGGCCGAGGAGCAGGCCCGGTACGCCCGGCGCCCGATGCAGGGGGCGGAACTCCCCCCGGCACTGCGACAAATCCGCAAGGGCCTGGCCCGCTCGGCAAACCGGCGCACCCGGCTGGCCGCGTCGATCATGCCACCATCGGTCCTGCTCCGCTGGCGGCTCGGCCTGTCCGACCTCTCAACCCGCCTCGCCGGCACGGCGAGCCGCACGCGCGAGTCGATGTCCCGCTTCAGCCCGCGGCGCCTGCTGGCCCGCTCCCGCTAGGCGAATCTTTCGGCGGCGCTCCCCCGGGTTTCTTCCCCGGGGGGCGCCGCGGGTGGTTTGGGCCGCGGGTTTTTTTTTAGCGCGGGTGTTTTCGCGCGGGTTTTGTGCGCCGCTGGGGAACACACAGAG
>NZ_JBFBAD010000222.1:0-10896 GCF_040682075.1 Actinoplanes sp. NPDC051411
CGGACACCGGCTGCCGAGGGCCGGGATCCGCCGGTCACGGTGCCTGTCGTACGCGCGTGAGCTCGGCGAGGCGTCGCTCGACCTCCGCGATCAGGGGTCGCGGTATCTTCTCGAGCGGCTTGCGCAGTGCGGTACCGCGGACGAACCGGGTGTTTTTGCGGAAAGCTGCCGCTTGTTGCGGGTCGAGGCCGGCGAGGGCGTCTACCACGACGGCGTAGGCCTGCGGGTCGTCGACGACGTCGGCCAGATCGCTGTCGAGTGACCACTCGCGTTGCATGCCGGGAGCGATGTCGGCGGTGATGGTCCAGGTGTGCTCGCCGGAGCCGACTTCGACCACGTCCGTCGAGGGAAGCTGGACGTGCGCCGCCGCACCGGGCGGGACGGTGACGTGGAAGTCGATCACGTCGTCGCGGCGGCGCCAGCCGCTCACGGCCCGTCCGTACGGGGTGTCGTGCCACGCCTCGGCGTGGTCCAGCCCGGGCAACGGCGTGGGGCGGATCAGCAGACGCCGGTAGCCGGGCTCGGCCGGGGCGAGGCCGGCCACGACGCGGTGCAGCCAGTCGGCGACGGCGCCGAGCGCGTAGTGGTTGAACGACGTCATCTCCCCGGGATTGACCGTGCCGTCTTCCAGCAGGGAGTCCCACCGCTCCCAGACGGTGGTAGCGCCCATCGTCACCGGGTACAGCCAGGACGGGCACTCCGTTTGCAGCAGCAGCCGGGCGGCCGCCGCGGTGTGCCCGGTCATCGTCAGGGCATCGCAGACCAGCGGTGTCCCGACGAACCCGGTGGAGATCCGATACGCCGAAGCGCGAACGAGTTCGGCGAGGCGGCCGCCCATCGCGGCCATCCGCTCCGGATCGGTCACCAGGCCGAATCCGAGCGCCAGCGCGTACGCGGTGGGCGCGTCGGACACCATCAGGCCGCTCGGGGTTACGTATCGGTGGCGGAACGCTTCGGCGATCTCGTCACGCAGTACGGCGTACCGTTCGGCCTCCTCGGCTGTCCCGGCGATGAGCGCTGTCTCGGCGGTGATCTGCGCCGAACGGAAGAAGTAGGCCGTGGCGACCAGGCCCGGATCGGCCTTGGCCGCGCCGGGCCGGTCCGGCGGGGCATCCGGGTCGAGCCAGTCACCGATCTGGTGGCCACTGTCCCACAGCCGCGTCCTCCCGGCCCGGGCGGTGAGGACGTCGGTCCACGCGCGCATCGCCGGGTAGTTGTCGCGCAGCACCGCCTGATCGCCGAAGCGGTCGTAGAGAGTCCACGGCACGACGGTGATGGCATCACCCCACGCCGCGATCGGCTCCAACAGCCGCCGGCTCTCCGGCAGAACGGCCGGCACCACGATCGGGACGACACCCCCGGCGGCGTCCTCCTCGATCCGGACGTCGGCGAGCCACGAGGCGAGAAAGGACAAGCAGTCGGCGAGGAAGGCGGCGGTGGGGGCGAAGACCTGGATATCGCCGGTCCAGCCGAGCCGCTCGTCGCGTTGCGGGCAGTCCGTGGGTATGGACAGGAAGTTGCCGCGCATGCTGCGCCCCACGTTGTCGTGGAGCTGGTTGACCAGTTCGGACGAGCAGGTGAATCCGCCAGTGGATTCGAGGTCGCTGGCGAGAACCAGGGCCTCGATGTCTCCCGGCCGCAGCTCGCCGGGCCATCCGTCGACCTGCGCGTAGCGGAACCCGTGGAAGGTAGCGGTCGGCCGCCAGTCGACGGGGCCGGTGCCGGCGAGGATCAGCCGGTCGGTCGCGGCGGCGTTACGCAACGGGCGGGTGGCGATCTCGCCGTGCTCCAGGACCTCGGCGTGCCGAAGCACGACCTCGGTGCCGGCCGGGCCGTCGACCCGTAGGTGGAGGACGCCGACGAGGTTCTCACCGAAGTCCAGGACCGTCTTGCCGCTCGGTGTGGTCAGGACGTCGACCACCGGCCGACGGGTCACGACCCGCACTTCCGGTGCTGTGCGCGGGGCGGCGACCGGCGGCGTGCCGTCGCGGCGCGTTGCCGGCTCCCATCCGTCCGCCGAGGACGCGGGGCTGCTCCAGCCCGGTATCTCGCCGCGCTGGTCGTAGGTTTCGCCCTGGTAAAGGCTCGCCGACACCGACGGACCGAGCCGGCAGCGCCAATCGCCTACTCCGTCCCACCACCGGGCGGTGCCGTCCTCGTACTGCAGATGCAGGCGCACCGCGACGGCCGGCGGCCCTTGGTAGAAGCGGCGGGCGGCGTCGCGAAAACCCCATCGCTCGGTGAGCCATCCGCCGGCTAGCCGGACCCCGACGACGTTTTCCCCAGCGCGGATCAGGTCGGTCACGTCGGTGGTCTCGAGGGTGCTGCGCCTTTGATAGGACGTCCAGCCGGGTTTGAGTTCCGCGTCGTCCACCGGCCGGCCGTTGACCTCGACCTGGTAGACGCCCAGCGCCGTCGCGTACAGCAGGGCGCGCCGCACCGGGCGGCTGATGTCCAGCGCCGCCCGCAGCAGCACCGGGCTGTCGTCCGCGGTCCCGCCGACGAAGGCGGCGGGCGACTCGTCCGGGTCGAGGAAGCCCGCGGTGAACTGTGCTGCCGGGCTCCAATCGGAGGATCGGCCGTCGCCGCCCTCGACCCGGACCTGAACCGCGCCGCGTTCGCGTGGGCGCAATTCGGCGAACGGCCACGGCACGGCGACGCTGGCCGCCCCTTCGACGACGAATTCCTGGTCACGGTCGCTGTGACTCAGCCGGATGAACGCCCGGCGCTGGACCCAGCCGCTGACTTCTGTCTGGACGCGCCAGGAGAGGGCCGGGCGCGACACCGGCACGAAGTGTTCACCCAGCAGCGGTCCGATGCGGGGCGCTGCGACGAGAAGGTCGTATCCGCCGGCGGTCATGCGAGGTCCAGCCGGAACTCGTGGTGGCCGCGGCCGACCACGTCGCCCTCCGCACCGGGCCCGGAGACCTCCAGCGACATCCCGGCCGGGACGTCGGCCACGACGGCGAGTTTGGCTCCGTCGCGCTGCCAGGCGACCGCGACGTCACCGCGCGCGGTGCGGTGCCTGGTTCTGGCCCACGTCACGCGGCTGTCACGCAGGGGGTCGAACCGGGCGCGCCGCCATCCGGGCGCGGTCGGCACGAGACCGGCGACCCGCCGGTGCAGCCACCAGGCGGCGGCGCCGAGGAAGTAGTGGTTGTGCGAGCGCGCGTTGGCGTCCCACGATTCGAAGAGGGTGTCGGATCCGCTGGTCCGCCACACGTCCCAGCCCGGCCGGGTCGGCTGGGTCGCCACGGTCAGCGCCAGGTCGTCGCGGCCGTGCGTGCTGAGTACCGGTAGAAGGTGTTTCGCGGTCAGCGCTCCGCAGTTGAGATGACCGCCGGTGTCGGCGAGGTTCCCGACGAGACCCGCGACGACGCGGGCGGTATCGGCCTCGGAGACGGTGCCGAAGGCCAGCGGCAGGACGTTCATGCTCTGCCGGTAGCCGGCACCTTCCGTCGAGCGGTACGTGCCGGTGCTCGTGTCGAAGAACTCGGCGTGGTAGGCGGTGGCGAGGCGGGTGAACGCCTCGGTGTAGCGGCGCACGCCGGCGGTGTCGTCCAGTGTCCGGCTGACGTCGACCATGCGGTCGACGATGTGGGCCAGGGCCAGGGTCGCGGTGGGCACGGGGCCTTCGGGCGAGAACATGTATCCGGGGGCCAGCCAGTCGCCCCAGCTGTGCAGCGGCCACAGCCAGCCGGCGTGCTCGGCGATGGTGAGGGCGGCGTCGGTGTAGGCGCGCATCATCGGTGCCCGGGCGCGTAGCTCGTCGAGGTCGCCGTACTCCTGGTAGAGGTCCCAGGCGATGAGTACGGTCGATCCGCTCCAGGCCGGGTCGAGACGCCGGCCCCAGCCGGGGCTGGGAACGATTTGGGGCACCGACCCGCTGGGCTCCTGGGCGTCGGCGTGGTCGTTCATCCACTTGCCGAAGGCGTACCGCAGGTCGCTGTGGTGCAGTGCGGCTTCGGTGATGAGGTGGGCGTCGGCGGTCCAGCCGTTCTTCTCGTACACCGGCGTATCGGTCGGGATGCCGTGCAGGTTGTTCAGGAAAGTGCGCGAGGTCGCGGCATCCAGCCAGGTCAGGGTGTCGTCGCTGCAGGCGAACTCGCCTACTTGCGCGACGGCGGCCCGAAGCGGCACCGCCTGCACCTCCTCGACGCGCAGGCCTCCGGTGATCGTCAGGGTGACGTAGCGGAACCCCTTGTAGCTGAACTCCGGCTCCCAGACGCGGCCGTCCTCGTCACCGGCGGCCAGGTAGAGGTCGCGTTGGGCGGTTCCCGCCGCCAGCGGATTCCGGCAGACGACGCGGCCGTCGTCGTCGACGTACTCGCCGTAGGCCACCTCGACCGACGCGCCCGGCTCTGTGGCGGACAGGGTGAGCCGGACCCACCCGGCCAGTGTGCGGCCGAAGTCGAGGGTTCGGACACCGGCGCCGACTTCGTGTTCCGCCTCCGGTGCCAACTCGGCGGCCCGGAGAATCGGCGGCTGGACGGCCGCTCTCAGCGTGCCGCCGGGCGCGGCGACCTCGGGGGCTGGCGTCCACGAGGTGACCGAAGCCCGCGCGTCGAAGGTGACGCCCTGGTAGAGGATGTCGCTGACGATCGGCCCGGCGGCGGTCTGCCAGGTGCGGTCGGAGGCGACGACGCTCGTGGTGCGGTCGGGATGTTCGAGCTCGAGCTGGGCCAGTACGGCCGGTTCGCGGTGCCACGGCGCGAGATTCCAGCCCCACGTGTTCGCGCCGCGGGCGGCGTAGAACCCGCGACCGGTCCGGATCTCGAGCGTGTTCTCGCCGTCCCGCAGCAGCGCGCCGACGTCATAAGTCCGGTAGAGGACGGTGGCGGCGTAGTCGGTCTGGGCCGGTTCGAGCACGGCCTCGCTGACGGGCGTCCCGTTGAGCAGGAAGCTGGCGTAGCCGAGGCCGGCGGCGTACAGGCGTGCCCGGATGACGTTGCCGGCGCCGAACGTGGTGCGAAACAGCGGGTTGGCGGCCGGGGCCGTCTCGACGCCGACGCTGCGCGTGCCCGGCGCGTCGCTGGTGTTGCCGGCCGGGCCGGTGGTGGCCGGTCCGAGCAGGGGACGTGGGGAGACGCCGTCGTCGGCGCCCGTGGCCGGAACGTCGGAACTGCCCCACCAGCCGGCGCGCCCGTCGGTGACCTCGACGTGCACCTCATATCGTCCGGCCGGGGCGGGGGCCAGCGTGAGGTCGAGGAACGCGCCGAACCACTCCCACGGCTGGATGTTGTGCACGATCGTGCGCTCGGCGACGGTTTCGCCCGAGGCCGAGAGCAGCCGGATCACCACAGTAGCCGGGCCGTCCGGCGGGCTGGCCAGGTCAAGGTTGACTCCGGTTATCGGCCCGGTCGCGGTGAATCGCTGGCCGAGGCCGTCCCCGGCCGTCGCCCACGTAACGGTTTCCGAGGTCGTGGCACGCGCGGTGCGCTGGGCGGCCGGAACCGGACGCGAGATCCAGCGGGCCGACCAGTCGTCGCCGGCGAGTAGGCCCATCTCCCACCGGCCGGGTTCGCTCCACGGCGAGGTCGGGTCTGCCCGCACCCGGACCCGCCATGTGTATTCCGCTCGGCTGCGCAGCGAGGGGCCGCCGTAGCGGATTTCTCGTTCGTCGGGCGGTACGGGCGGTGAGGTCCAGATGAGGTCGCCGTCATGGTGGACGGCGACCTCGCAGGCGGCGACATCGTCATCGAGGGACCAGCTCAGTACCGGCCGGGGGTCGTCGACGCCCAGCGGGTGCGGCTGTCCTTGAACCCGCAGGCCGGACGGTACGTCGGAAGTTGTCACTTTTGGAGATACTCCCATGTCGATGTCAGCCCTTCACCGCGCCGGATGTCAAGCCCGCGACGATCTGGCGGTTGAAGAACAGGTACATGATCAGCGGCGGCACGGTGATGAGCAGGATGTCGGCGAACAGCAGGTTGAACGAGGTGTTGTACTGGCTCTGGAAGTTGAACAGCGTCAGTTGCACGGTGGCGCCCTGGCTGCCCGGCAGGAAGTAGAGCGGGTTGGTGAAGTCGTTGAAGACGGCCACCGACTGCACCACGATGACGGTGACCATCACCGGTCGCAGCAGCGGCAGGATGACCCGGAAGAACAGGCGTAGCGGTGAAGCGCCGTCCAGCAGGGCCGCCTCGTCGAGCTGGCGGGGGATGGTGCCGATGAAGGCCCGGAACAGCAGGGTGCAGAAGGAGATTCCGAACGCGACCTCGACCAGGATGAGCCCCGGCAGGGTGCCGAACAGATGCACGCCTTGCAGGACCCAGATGGTCGGCACGACCGCGGGCGGAACGATCAGGCTCGCCAAGACGAGGAAGTTCAGCAGGGGAGTAGCCCGGGTTACCCGGCGCTGCAGGACGAAGGCCACCATCGCGCAGAGCACGACCAGCACGGCGACGCTGGCCACGGTGAGCACGACGCTGTTGATGAACGCGATGACGACGATGTAGTCCTGGGTGGTCAGCACGCTGCGGATGTTGTCGAGAAAGACGACCTTGCCGGGCCAGGAGAACTTAAGCTGCGAGGCCTCGGAGGCCGTCTTGGCGGCCTGCAGCACGATGAACGCGAACGGGATGACGAAGACAACGACGCTGGCCAGGATCGACACCGTGCCCAGCACGACGCGCGAGGACCGCCTCACAGCTCCACCTCCTTGCGGGCCAGCCACCGGCTGAGCGGGACGACGAGGGCGGTGACGATGACGAACAGGATGACGTTGCCGGCGGTGGACAGGCCGTAGAACCCGGCCTGGTACTGCTTGTAGATCACCGAGGCGATGACGTCGGAACTGAAGCCGGGGCCGCCTCGGGTCATGGCCCAGATCAGCTCGAACGAGCGCAGGCCGCCGATGAACGACAGGATGATGACGGTCGAGGTCGCCGGCCACAGCAGCGGCAGGGTGATGCGCCGGAACGAGGCCCAGGCGTTGGCGCCGTCGACGCGAGCGGCTTCGCGATACTCCGCTGGGATCGAGACGATGCCCGCCATGTAGATGACCGTCGCCAGGCCGACTCCCTTCCAGATGTCGACGAACGCGACGGAGTAGAGCGACAGCGACGGGTCGGTCAGCCAGCCCGGCGCCGGCAGGTGCGCCCAGCGCAGGGTGTCGTTGACCATGCCGGAGAACGGATTGAGCAGCGCCTGGAAGGTGATGCCGACGCCGACCGTGCTGACCAGGACGGGGAAGAAGACGACCGACCGCAGGTAGCCGCGGCCGACGACCTGGCTGGTCAGCAGGACCCCGAGCGCCATGCCGAGAACGACTTTGGCTCCCGAGGTGAGCACGGCGTAGATGAAGGTGTTGATCAGGCCTTTGACGAGCTGCGGGTCGCGGAAGAACTCGGTGTAGTTGTCCAGGCCGATGAACTGGGACGAGTCGAGGGTCCACCGCGTCAGGCTGAAGTAGAAGGACGCGAACGTGGGAACGACAAACAGAGCGGTGTAGATGACCGCGGCGGGAACGTAGAACCAGTACGGATAGGGCGATTTCCGCCGGTGAGAGCGATCCGCGCCCGCCTCAGCAGGCCCGCGAGCCGGGGGGACGACGGTGGTTGTGCTCGTCTCCTCCGGCTGCGGGAGCCGGCCGGCCACACCGGCCGGCCGGCTGCCGCGACCCATCACCAGCCCTTGAGGCCCAGTTGCTGGGCCTGCTTGGTGACGTCCTGGTCGTAGAGCTTCGCGGCCTTCTGCGCGTCGGCGATGCCGGAGCCGGCCTGGACGCAGAAGTTCTCCAGGTTGGGCCCCTTGACGGGCGAGAGGAACTCCAGTGCCGGGGTGGTCTTGCCGCTGTCGAAGTAGGCGGCGACGTCCTTGGTCACCTGCGGCACGTCGGCCGGCAGCGTGCAGCCCTTGACCTGGTAAGGACCGGTCGGCGTAGCCGCCTTCGACTCGGCGTCGCAAGCCGGCTGAGTGACGGCGTAGGCGAGTAATTTCTTGACCGCGTCGAGCTTGGCGCCGGTGGTGGATTTGGGGATGTAGAGGCCGTTCGGGCTCCAGACGGTGGCGCCGTTGGTCGCGGGATCGTTGCCGGGCTGGGCGAAGAAGCCGATGTCCTGGACCTTGTCGGGGTTGTTCTGCTGCAGGGTCGACAGCAGCGAGCTCAGCATCGGGTACTGGGCGCCCTTGCCGATGGCGAGGTCGGTCAGGCCCTGGGCGTTGGTCGCGGCGGCGTAGTCCTTGTTCTGCAGTCCCAGCTGATGGATCTGTTGCAGGTGCTGGAACCCGGCCAGCGCTGCGGGCGTGGTGGCGAATTTGACCTTGTTGTCCGTGTAGTCCTGCGCGAAGGACGGGTCGGCCACCGCCACGTTGTGGAAGTCGGCCAGCACCGGCAGCTGCGCCGTCCACGTGTCGCTGCCACCGTACGTCTGGATTACCGGGTCGATGCCGGCCGCCTTGATTTTCTGGCTGTTGGCGATGAACTCGTCCCAGGTCGTTGGGACCTTCAGCTTGAGGCGCTGGTAGATGGGGATGTTGTAGAGAATGCCGCCGGCGTTGGCCGTGCCGATCGGGACGCCGAAGACCTGGGCGCCCGCGGAGACCTGGGGAGTGAAACTGTCCGCGAGCTTGCTCGTCACGTCCGCGTCGAGTGGCTGCAGGTAGCGCCCGGGATTGATCTGCTGGAAAAGCGACCCGGTGTTGTAGAGGAATACGTCAGCCATCGAATTGGTCGACAGTCGCGTCTTGACCAGATTGTCGCCGTCCGAGCCGCCGGGGCGGGTCTCTACCTTTACCTCGACGCCGGACTGCGAGGCGTTGAACGCCTTGGCCAGTGCCGTCGAGATGATGGTGCCCGCGCCGTTGTCGGCCAGCAACGTCACGGTCGTTTTGCCGTCGCTACCGGAGTCTCCCAGGCTGCCGGCGCTGCAGCCGCTGACTGTGATCGCCAGAGCAAGTCCGGCCAGTCCGGCCAGACTGGTCAGTGTTCGCCGGGTTCGGATGGCGTTTCCGTTATGCATGTGCACCTCCTGGCGGTGTGGTGAGGGGAAAGTTCACGCGGTACGCCCGGTGATGTGCGGACGATGAGTAGAACGATCTACACCCGGGCCGAAGAAACGTGTGTGCAACGATCTACAGAGTTAACGAGCCTGATACAACTGTCAAGACCTGGCAACACTCGTGCAATGACAGACTTGGCTGGCCGACCACGGCAGATCAGGAGGTGACCGGTGGGCCCTTCGATGCGGCGGCCGACCATCGACGACGTCGCGCAGGCCGCGGGCGTCTCGCGCGCGGCGGTGTCAAAAGTGCTGCGAGAGGCCTACGGTGTCAGCGACGACATGCGGGCCCGGGTGGGCCGGGCGATCGAAGAACTCGGCTACCGTCCGCGCGTCGCCGCGCGGGCCATGCGGGGCACGACATCGACGATCGGGATCATGGTGCCGATCTCGAGGACCTCGTTCTTCGACGACGTCCTCGCCGGCGCGTCGCGGCAGCTCGACGGATCGGGTTACCAGCTCATCCTGGCCGCCGCCGATGCCGCCCACCGCAGCGGTCAGCGGGCGTTGGAGGCCCTCGCCGACCGGCAGGTCGACGGCGTCATCGCTCTGTCGCCGATGGTCGAGCCGGCCTGGCTGGAGGAGTACGCGAAGCGGACACCGCTGGTCGAGCTGGGCCGTCACGACGAGACTCGTTACTACGACACGGTCGTCGGGGATGACACCGTCGGCGCCGAACAGGTGATGAGGCATCTACTCGAAAACGGGCACACCGCGATCTTGCACGTGACCCATGACGATCCGGTCATCAACGCGCCCACCCCGCCGTCACTGCGGCGGGCCGCGTACGAGAGGACCATGAAGGAGGCGGGTCTCGCCCACGAGATCGACGTCGTCCTTGCCTTGTTCGACGAGCGAATCGCAGCTGAGCGGATGCGAGCTGCGCTTGAGGCCGGCAGCAGACCTACGGCCATTTTCGCCGGCAACGACGATGCCGCTCTCGGGGTGTTACGAGCCATCGCCGAATTCGGCCTCGACCCCCGAGGTATCGCCGTCTGTGGTTACGACAACAGCCGCATCGCCAGTCATCCGCTCATCCAGCTGACCAGCGTCGACCAGGAGGGTGAGCGGATGGGGCAGCTGGCCGCGCAGCTACTCCTCGAGCGTTTCGGGGGCAGGACACAAGCATGCCGGGAAGTCATCGTTCCCCAGCTGATCGTCCGCTCCTCCTCGTTGGGTCTAATGCCGCGTTAGCCAGCGCGCTCCGAACGTGAGGCGTGTTCCGCGGGGTCAGGAACAATTGCCGTAGAACATGACCAGCTCGCGGATGGCGTACTTGCGGCGGCACGGCACGGCCGGAATGCCGAGATCGATGGCACCGCGGCATCGTTGTAGGCACGGCTGCGTGCGGATCATCGAGTCCTGGAATTGCGCCTCGTAGTAGGGCTTGAGCGGATCCGGCACGCGGATCGTCCAGTTGTACGCAAAGGCGCTGTACTGGTTGTTGTTCATGACCACGTTGACGTTGGGCCAGTACGGCGCGATGTACTGCTTGTAGGTGGTGTCCTGGTCGAGGTCGATCGCGAGCCATCACGGCAAGCTCTTCGGCATGGACGTCAACGACAACCTGCGCGGCTGGGACGACGACCTGGTCGTGGGCACCGTGCACCTGACCGAGATCTTCGAGTTCTTCCACGTGCTGCGCAAGAACCAGTGGGAGGGTGTGTGGCAGCTCGACCAGTTCCCGTTCCGGGAGGACAGCGTCGACGCGGCCCGCACCTCGATCCAGATCCTCAAGCGGATCTACCGGGCGCTGGACCGGCTCGACGAGCCGGCTCTGGCCGAGGCGCAGGAACGGCAGGATGCGATGGCCGCCCAGCGCCTGGTCCAGGACGCACTTTTCGGCTTGGTCGACTGAGGCCTCGAACGCGCGTTGCGGCTCGTTGAACCGCGC
>NZ_JBFBAD010000223.1:0-10609 GCF_040682075.1 Actinoplanes sp. NPDC051411
CCCGCGAGGGCCGGCCCCAGCGCGTCTCATCCCTGGACGACTACGCCGGTTCGGGCACGCCGTCCGGTTTCGCCGGTTCGGGCTCGGTCTCCGGCACGGGCTCGACCGGCGCCGGGGGCAGCGGGTCCGGGGTGTCCGGCTCCAGCTCACCCGGGTCGTCGGGTATCGGCGCGCCGGGGTCAAGTGGCGGGTAGCGGTCCGGATCGGGCTCAATTCTCGGCATCTTCTCCTCCTCCCGCGCTGTTGACGACAAATGCCATGAGCAGCCCAGATACCCCCGAATCACCGCCCGCAAACGATCTACCGACCGTGGTGGCACCATGATCGGGTGACCGCTCCCCTGGATCTGACCGGCAAGGTCGTCATCGTCACCGGAAGCTCGTCGGGCATCGGGGAGGCGACCGCGCGCCTCCTGTTCTCCTCAGGCGCTCGGCCGGTCCTGGCCGCGCGGCGCGCCGATCGCCTCGCCTCGCTGAGCGCCGATCTCGGCGGCGCCCTGGCGGTGCCGACCGACGTGACCGACCCTTCGCAGCTCTCGGCGCTGGTGGATGCCACGGTGGAGCGCCACGGCCGCATCGACGGTCTGGTCGTCAACGCGGGCGCCGGCTTTCACCACCGGTTGGACGAGGTCGACCCGGACGCGTTCCGGTCGCTCCTCGACCTGAACGTGGTCAGCGTCCTCACCACGATGCAGGCGGTCCGGCCCGTGATGCGCCGGCAGGGTTCCGGCCGCATCGTCACCGTGAGCTCGGGCACCACCCGTCAGGCCATCCCCGGCGTCGGCCCCTACGCGGCGTCGAAGGCCGCGGTCAACATGCTGGCCGAGGTGGCCCGCAAGGAGTTCGCCGACGACGGCATCGACGTCTCCCTGGTTTTGCCGTCGATCACGGCCACCGAATTCCGCGACGGCGCCTACCTGCCTGGCTCCCCGGCACTGCGGCCCGGAGCGGTCGCGCACAGCCCTTCCTACGTCGGCCGGGTCATCCTGCGGGCCCTGCGCACCGGCGAGGCCCGCATCGACATCCCACACGGCCCTGAGCAGCCGGAACTCTATCGCAGCACGACCACCTGACCGGAGAGAGTGGCGTCGCCGACCAGCTCGAGCACGGCGCCGGTGAGGACCGGCAGCGGAACGGGGTCGGGAACGGCGGCGCGCTCATCGGCGGTCATCGCCGCCAGCTCGGCCTCGGCCCGGCTCGTGCGGACCCAGTCGGGCACCACGCAGTTGACCCGCACGCCCTCGGACCGGGTGGCCATCGCGGTGGTGAAGCGGATCAGGCCGGCTTTGGCCGCCGCATATTCCGGCCACTCGTAGGGCGTCTGGTCGAGCCCCGCGGTCGACGCGACGTTGACGACCACGCCGCCGGTCGCCGAGAGGGCTGGGAGGGCCAGCTGGGTGAGCAGCATCGGCACGCGCAGGTTGAGCCCCAGCACCGACGACCACTGCGCGGGCGTGGCATCCGGATATCGGGCGGCGGGCCGGCCGCCGCCGGCGTTGTTGACGAGAATCTGCAGGCCACCGAACCGCTGCCGCGCCACCTCGACGAGCCGCTCGGCCTGCCCGTCGTCGCACAGGTCGGCCCGGACCACGACCGCTTCGCCGCCGGCGCCTTCGATCAGGCCCAGCGTCTCGGCGCAGTCGCCGATGTCGGCCAGAACAACCCGCGCGCCCCACTCCGCGAGGCGGCACGCGGTCGCCTGCCCTGTCCCGACCGCCGCCCCGGTGACGACCGCGACGCGACCTTCCATCTCCATGCCGACAGGGTGCCACCCGCCTCTGACACTTTCTCAGCCCGAGCGGCGGCCGATGACCAGCACCATGAGGTCCCGATCGTACGGATTGGGGCAATCCAGCCGGCGGGTCCGCGGGCACGGCAGGTAGCTGGTATAGCCGGGCGCCTCGTCGTCCTTGGTGAAGTAGACGCGCGCGTCCTGGCCGAAGATGTTGTCGACGGACAGGTAGAGGCGGGACCCGACGAAGTGGGCTATGTCCCGGGGCGGGTCGAACACGACCTTGGCCCGCCAGTTCACGACCACCGCCTCACCCGAGGCGACGACGTTCTGGTTCGCGTCGTAGACGTTGAGGACGAGCCGGGCGTTCTCCGGCGCGGCGGCGACCTCGACCGATCGCAGATAGGCCAGCTTGACCGGAAAGTCGGTCATCGCCCAGCCCTTGTGAGCCGGCAGCGGAACCGACACATTGTCTTCCCGGCTTGCCCAGACTTCCTGCTCGGACCGGTCGTGCGTGTCGGCGGGAAACGCTTTCGGGCCGATGAACAGCAGCAGCACGAACAGGGCGACCAGACCCGTCAGGAAGCCGGCGGCCGCGTGACCGTGACGATGCTCCGGGATCCACCGCCGCAGGCGACGTCTCCACAGGTACGCGGTGGCCGCCAGGCCGATCGCCAGCGCGGCCGCGGCCATGTCCCACAGCTTCAGCCACTCGGTCTCCACCTGGATGAACGAGCCGGCGACGCTGAAGATCGTGGCCGAGACGCCGAGAACGGCGCCGACCTCCCACCAGGACGGTCCACGTGCCCGGTCGTCCTTCTCGGCCACCACTCCACGCTACGGCCCCCGGGCCACTCGAAGCTTCAGCAGCGCCGGCCCCAGGAGATCGCGACAATCTGAGGAGACTCCACATGTGCTCCTCGGGAAGGGTCTTCACGCATGAAAAACCTGTTCAGTCTGGACGGCCGGACCGCGCTCGTCACCGGCGGCAACCAGGGGCTCGGCAAGGCGTTCGCGCTCGGGCTGGCGCGGGCCGGGGCCCGGGTGGCGATCGCCGGACGCCGGGAGGACGCCAATCTGGCCGCCGCAGCGGAGGCGCACGAAGCCGGCCTCGAGTTCGCGCCGATCACCGCCGACATCACCGACGACCGCCAGGTCGCGGCCATGGTCGAACAGGCGCTGGACGCCTTCGGCGGGAGCATCGACGTTCTCGTCAACAACGCCGGCGTCTGCTATCACGCCGACTCCTTCGAGGTCACCGACGAGCAGTGGGACGGGGTGTTCGACCTCAACGTGCGCGCGCTCTGGAAGACCTCGCTCGCCGTCGGCGCCCACATGCGCGACCGCCGCTCGGGCTCCATCGTCAACATCGGCAGCATGTCCGGCCTGATCGTCAACCGGCCGCAGTGGCAGCCCGCCTACAACGCGTCGAAGGCGGCCGTGCACCACCTCACCAGGTCACTCGCCGTCGAGTGGGCGCCGTACGGCATCCGGGTCAACGCGGTCGCGCCGGGCTACGTCAAGACCGAGATGGCACCGGTGGACCGGCCGGAGTTCCAGCGCCACTGGGTCGAGGACTGCCCCCAGCAGCGTTTCGCGCTGCCTGAGGAGATCGCGCCCAGCGTCGTCTTCCTCGCCAGCGACGCCGCGTCGTTCATCACCGGCTCGATCCTGGTGGCCGACGGCGGCTACACCGCGGTCTAGCCAGTACTGCATGGTCCGTCTGCAAGCGACAGCCGGGTGCGCAAACTGCCGGATCGCTGGAGTAGGCCGCGCCGTCGAACGCCTGCTGCGCACCGCGGCCGCCTCGCCGGTGACCTGGCCGGTTGCGCGGGAGACGCGCCCCCGGCGGGCGCTGGGAGAGCTGTCCCGCCGGGTGGTGAACAAGACGCCGAGCAGCCGGGTCACCAAGGCCCTCCAGGGACGTGCGGTGGAGGACCCGGTCAGGACTTGACCGGGGCGGACAGCGTCCACTGCCGGCCGTCGGGGTCGCGCACGGTCATCTCGTTCGTGCCGTAGTGCGTCTCCTCGAACGGCTGCACGACCTCCACGATCTCGTCGGCCGAGAACTTCCCGGCGTCGGGAACGCGCAGGATGATCTTCGTGTGCAGCTCGTGGTCGGCCGGGACCTCGGCGATGAACACGGTCGGCCCGGTGCCGTTGCGCAGCTGGCCCGAGCTGTGGCCGGTGTCGAACTCCAGCTCGTAGCCCAGCGATTGGAAGAACTTCGCGGCCCGTCCCCAGTTGTGGGTGGTGAGATGGACCGCCTCGATGCCCTCGGTGCTCACAGGTCATTTCTCCTTTTCGGAATCGTCGGCGACGGAACCGTCGAGGTAGGACCGCAGCGCGGCTGCCACCAGCGCCGACAGGGACTGCTCCGACTCGATCGCCTGATGCTTGACCCGTCTGATCAGCTCAACCGGCAGATAAACGTTGAACTGCTTGACGTCCTGGTCGCTCACATCCCAGACGTTAGCATGCTAGGTTGCTAGCATGCTGACAACCGGCTGGAACACGGCCGTCGAGCAGGAGGTCGTCGCGGTGGCCGAGCCGGCCGACGTCGACGAAGCCGTCGCCGTGATCCGGCACGCCCGCGAGCATGGGCTCGGTGTCGCCGTCCAGGCCGGCGGCCACGGCGCCACCGGCCGCACCGGGGGATCGGTCCTGCTGCGCACCGGGAAACTGACCGGCCTGACCGTCGATCCGGCCGCGCGCCGTGCCCGGATCGGCTCGGGCGTGACCGCCGGGCAGTTGCAGGCCGCGGTCGCCCCGCACGGGCTGACCGCGCCGGCCGGCAGCTCGCCGGTCGTCAGCGTGGCCGGCCTCGCCCTCGGCGGCGGGCTCAGCTGGTTCGGCCGCAAGCACGGCTGGGCCGCCGACCGCATCGTCGCGCTGGAGGTGGTCGACGCCGACGGCCGCCCGCGCCGGGTCGACGCCGATTCCGATCCGGAGCTCTTCTGGGCGTTGCGCGGCGCGGGCGGCGACTTCGCGCTGGTCACCACGCTGGAGCTGGCCCTGTTTCCGGCGCCCCGGCTCTACGGCGGCCGCATGTGGTGGCCGGGCGAGCACACCCCCGAGGTCGCCGACGCCTACCGCCGGCTCACCGCGACCGCCCCCGACGAGCTGAGCGCCTGGCTTCAGCTGGCGCAGTTTCCCGGTGTCCCGCCGATGGTCGCGGTCGACCTCACCTACCTCGGCGACCAGGACGATGCCCGCGACCTGCTCGCGCCGCTCGACCGGCTGCCCCGCCCCCGGTCCGACACCCGGCGGCGCATGTCGCCCGCCGACCTCGGGTCCATCACCGCCGAGCCGACCAACCCCGGTGTTCGTTACTCCCGGGCCGAGTTGCTGACCGAGCTCGCGGTCCCGGCCGGGCCGCTCGCGCCGCTGCTCTCGGTCCAGCTGCGGCACCTGGGCGGCGCGCTGGCCCGCCCGTCGGACAGCCCGCACGGCGCGCTGACCGAGCCCTACCTCCTCAGCATGCTGGGAGTGCCCGGTCGAGGGGTCACTGCGCGGGACATCACCGCTGCGCAGGACCGACTCGCCGCGGCGTCACCGGTCAGCGGCCGCACACCGTTCACGTTCCTGGAACCCCGGCAGGCGGCGGCGGACGCGTTCGCTCCCGGCGTTCTCGCCCGGCTGCGCGACATCAAGCACCGATACGACCCGGGCAACCTCTTCCGCGGCAGCTTTCCCGTGGATCAGTGCGACTCGCGGGAGACCGTGTCGCCGCTGCCGCCGACCAAAAAATCGAGGTCGGCGCCGGTGTTGGCCTGGCCGACCGTGTCCACGTAGAGCTTTTCCCAGCCCCGGGCCGGGGCGGCGAACGCCTTCACGGCTTCGGGAGCGGGCTCGCGGGCGTTCAGCTCATCGTCCGGGATGTCGACGTCCAGCCGACGGTTCGGCACGTCCAGCACGATGATGTCGCCGGTGCGGACCTTGGCCAGCGGGCCGCCGAGGGCCGCCTCCGGGGTGACGTGCAGGACCACCGTGCCGTACGCGGTTCCGCTCATCCGGCCGTCGCAGATGCGGACCATGTCGCGCACCCCCGCGGCCAGGAGTTTCGCCGGCAGCGGGAGGTTGGAGACCTCGGGCATCCCGGGGTAGCCGCGCGGCCCGCAGCCCCGCAGGATCAGCACCGAGTCGGGCGTGACCGGCAGTGAAGGGTCGTCGAGGCGGGTGTGCAGGTCCTCGATCGAGTCGAAGACGACGGCCGGGCCCCGGTGCGTGAGCAGCGCCGGCGTGGCGGCGGCCGGTTTGATGACGGCGCCGTCGGGGGCCAGGTTGCCGTACAGGACAGCGATGCCGGCCGCCGGCTGCAGGGGCGCGGAGCGCGGCCGGATCACCTCGCGGTCGTAGGCCTCGGTGCCGGCCAGGACCGACACGAGCGGCTGGCCGGTCACGGTCAGGGCGGACGGGTCGAGCAGGTCGGCCACCTCGCGCAGCACCGCGTGCAGCCCGCCGGCCCGGAACAGGTCTTCCATCAGGAACCGCCCGGCCGGCTGCAGGTCAACGAGCAGCGGCACGTCCGCGCCGACCCGGTCGAAGTCGTCCTGGGTCAGCGGGATCCCGAGGCGGCCGGCGATGGCGAGCAGGTGCACGACCGCGTTGGTCGACCCGCCGATGGCGGCCAGCGCCACGATCGCGTTCAGGAAGGACGCGCGGGACAGAACGGTCGACGGGCGGCGGCCTTCATGTGCCATCGACACGGCCAGCACGCCGGTCGCGTGGGCCGAGGACAGCAGGCGGCTGTCGGGGGCGGGGATTCCCGCGATGCCGGGCAGCGTCATCCCGAGCACCTCGGCGAGCAGGCCCATCGTCGAGGCGGTGCCCATCGTGTTGCAGTGTCCGCGACTGCGGATCATCGAGGACTCGGAGTTCCGGAAGTCGGCGGCGCTCAGCGTGCCCGCGCGTACCTCTTCGCTGAGCCGCCACACGTCGGTGCCGCAGCCCAGCGGCACACCCCCGAACGTTCCGGTCAGCATCGGGCCGCCCGGCACCACGACGGCCGGCAGGTCGACCGAGGCCGCGCCCATCAGCAGCGCCGGGATCGTCTTGTCGCAGCCGCCGAGCAGCACGACGCCGTCGATCGGGTTGGCCCGGATCATCTCCTCGATGGCCATCGCGGCCATGTTGCGCCAGAGCATCGCGGTCGGCCGGACCAGCGTCTCGCCGAGCGACACCACCGGGAGGTTGAGCGGGATGCCGCCGGCCTGGTAGATGCCGTCGGCGACGCTGCGGGAGACCTCGTTGAGGTGGGCGTTGCACGGGGTCAGGTCGGAGGCGGTGTTGGCGATCGCGATGTGCGGGCGGCCGTCGAAGGCGTCGGCGGGCAGGCCGCGCCGCATCCAGGCCCGGTGGATGTAGCCGTCGCGGTCGTCACTGCCGTACCACTGCGCGCTGCGGGGAGCCATGCCCGCATCGTAGATCGGCCGGCGCCGGCACGGGAAGACTCTTTCACTTTGCTGGAATGAGGGTCTAACATCCGGAACCGTGACCGACGACGTGACGGAACGGCTCGTCGGCGCCGACCGGGTCCTCGCGGTGCTGGCCGAGCTGGCGCGACACGCCCAGGGCATCGGCCTGGAGGACATGGCCCGGGCGATGGCCAGCCCCAAGCCGACCGTCCACCGCGCTCTCGCCGCGCTGCGCCGGGCCGGCTTCGCCGCCCAGGACGGCCACGGACGCTACCTGCTCGGCGACGAATTCCTCCGGCTCGCTTTCGCTCACCACGAGGCAAGGCCCGATCACGTACGCATCCTGCCCGTGCTCACCGCGCTCTGCGAGAGGTACGGCGAAACCTGCCACTACGCGGTGCTCGACGGGCGGACCGTGGTCTACCGCTCGAAGCTCGACCCGCCGGCCGGCGCCGTGCGGCTCAGCTCGGTCGTCGGCGGCCGCAACCCGGCGCACTGCACCGCGGTCGGCAAGGTGCTGCTCGCGGAGCGGCTGAAGACCGAGCAGGACGTGATCGACTGGGTCGGCGACGAGCCCCTGGCCGCCCCGACCGAGCGGTCGCTGCGCACCCCGGCGGAGCTGCACGCCGAGCTGGACCGGGTGCGCGAGCGCGGCTACGGCGTCGACGACCAGGAGACCGATCCGGGCGTCTCGTGCCTGGCCGTCCCGGCCTTCCTCACGTCGCCGAGCATCCCCAGCGGGGCGATCAGCATCAGCTGCGTCGCCTACCGCACACCGTTGTCCCGTCTCGTGGACGACCTGCCGGCTATCCGCGCCATCGTTACTGGACCCTCGGAGCTGTGATGACCCGGTATTTCCAAGCGCACGCGGCCGGCGCCGACGCGTACATCCTCGGAGAGGGACCCCTCTGGGACCCGGACCGAAATCGCCTGCTCTGGGTGGACATCGTGGCCGGCGTGGTTTTCGCCGGCACGCTGGAACCGGAGGCCGGCACCGTGGTGGTGACCGAGTCGTGGCCGTTCACGACCACGGTCGGGGTGGTCGTGACGGCGGCCGACGGCACCCTGCTGGTGGCCGGGGGCCAGACCCTGACCCGCATCGACACCGACGGCACCCGCACCGAGCTGGCCCGCGTGCTCCCCGGGCACACCCGCAGCCGGCTCAACGACGGCGCGGTCGATCCGGACGGCCGTTTCGTCGTCGGGAGCCTGGCCCAGGACGAGCGGCAGGGGCAGGAGGTGCTGGTGCGCCTGGAGTCCGACCGCGGCCTGACCAGCATCGACACCGACCTCAACCTGTCCAACGGCATGGACTGGGCGCCGGACGGCACGTTCTACTCGGTCGACACCGTGCCGGGCGTGGTGTGGGCGCGCGACTACGCGGCCCCGAAGGAGCGCCGGGAGCTGCTGCGGATCACCGACGGCGACCCGGACGGCCTGACGCTCGACCGCGACGGCAACCTCTGGATCGCGATCTGGGGCGGCGGCCGGGTCGAGTGCCGCTCCCCCGGCGGCGAGCTGCTGGCGGTGGTGGAGACCGGCGCGCCGCACACGACCAGCGTGGCCTTCGCCGGGCCGGCGCTCGACGTCCTGGTCATCACGTCGGCCACCGACGGCCTCGACGCGAAGGCGCTGGCCGAGGCGCCCGACTCGGGCCGCCTGTTCACCGCCGACGTGGGCGTGTCCGGCCGGGCCACGCCGTACTGGAATCCCGTCCTCTAACAACGGAGAGCAAACCGTGTTTCTGATGCGCATCGGCGCCCCGGGCGCCGAAAAGCCGGTCGTACGCGTCGACGACGAGCACTACGTCGACGTCTCCGACCTGGTGCACGACTTCGACGAACGGTTCTTCGGCGACGGCGGCACGGCCCGTCTCGCCGGGCCGGTGGCCGAGCGGATCGCGGCGGGCGACGTGCTGCCCTTCGGCGACCACCGGGTCGGCGCCCCGATCGCCCGGCCGCACCAGCTGCTCTGCATCGGCCTCAACTTCAGCGACCACGCGGCGGAGACCGGTGCGACGCCGCCGACCGAGCCGATCCTGTTCACCAAGAGCCCGAACACGCTGATCGGGCCGTACGACGACGTCCGGATCCCGCGCGGGTCGGCCAAGACCGACTGGGAGGTCGAGCTCGGCATCGTGATCGGGCGCCGGACCTCCTATCTGGACTCGGTCGAGGACGCGGCCGCCGCGATCGCCGGTTACGTGCTGGTCAACGACGTGAGCGAGCGGGAGTTCCAGCTCGAGCGCGGCGGGCAGTGGTCGAAGGGCAAGTCGGCCGAGACGTTCAACCCGGCCGGCCCGTGGCTGGCCACGCCGGACGAGATCCCGGACGTGAACGACCTCGACATGTGGCTCGACGTCAACGGGCAGCGGCGGCAGACCGGCAACACCAAGACGATGATCTTCAATCCGTACTTCGTCGTGCACTACCTGAGCCAGTTCATGGTGCTGGAGCCGGGCGACCTGATCGACACCGGCACGCCGCCCGGGGTCGGCATGGGTCAGAAGCCCCAGGTCTGGTTGCAACCGGGCGACGTCATGGAGCTGGGCATCACCAAGCTCGGCACCGCGCGGCAGCGAGTAGTGGGGCCACGATAGATATGTCGGATTTCGACGGTATCCGGGCGATCGTCACCGGCGGGGCCTCGGGCATCGGACTCGCCACGGCATCGCTGCTGGCATCGCGGGGTGCGACGGTGGTCTGCCTGGACCTGAACTCCGAGGTCGCGGCACCGCTGACCGGGATCCGGGCCGACGTCACCGACGACGCCTCGGTGCGGGCGGCGGTCTCGGCGGCCGCCGCCACCCTGGGCGGGATCGACGTGGTGGTCAACAACGCCGGGATCGGCGCGCAGGGCACGATCGAGGACAACGACGACGCCGAGTGGGCCCGCGTCTTCGACGTGAACGTCCAGGGCATGGTGCGGGTGACCCGGGCCGCCCTGCCCTACCTGCGGGAGTCTTCGCACGCCGCGGTCGTCAACACGTGCTCGATCGCGGCCACCGCGGGACTGCCGCAGCGCGCGCTGTATTCGGCGACCAAGGGCGCGGTGCTCTCGCTGACCCTGGCCATGGCGGCCGACCACCTGCGCGAGGGCATCCGGGTCAACTGCGTCAACCCGGGCACGGCCGACACCCCGTGGATCGGGCGCCTGCTGGCCGGGGCGGCCGATCCGGTCGCCGAGCGGGCCGCCCTCGAGGCGCGCCAGCCGTCCGGGCGCCTGGTCACCGCCGACGAGGTGGCCGGGGCGATCGCCTATCTGGCCAGCCCGTTCTCGGCCGGCACGACCGGCACCGCCCTCGCGGTGGACGGCGGGATGCAGGGGCTCCGGCTCCGCAAAGAGTGACGACTGGCTGGAAATGCGGCCGCCGCCGGGGCGGGCGGGGGCGCGGTCTAGTGGGGGCCCATCAAACAATTCACTTAATATTATTTTTTATATTTGGGGGGGTGTTAGCAATT
>NZ_JBFBAD010000224.1:0-10540 GCF_040682075.1 Actinoplanes sp. NPDC051411
GGCGGGCCGACACCCGCTGGGGTGGGGTGCCGTTTTTCCGCGCCGGGGCCGGCCCCTGGCGCGGCCGCGGGGGCCCGCTTCTCGTCACTCGGCGAAGTTCTTGCCGGTTTCCAGCAGCGTCTTGAGGTCGCTGAGGATCCAGGCCCAGCCGCCGCCGGCCGCGCCGTCCTCGGTGCCGGACACCATCGCGGCCGTCGCCGGGGCGCCGACCAGCTCGTGGGTCACGGTCAGTTTGCAGACCCCGGGCTGGGTCTTGGAGTTCTCGATCTCGTACGTCAGCTTGGTGAACGGCTCGGCGGCGGTCGTCGGGTCCATCAGCATCCGCCAGGTCTGCACCAGCTTGCGCGGCGGGTCGGCCTCGAGCACCTCGCCGTCGACGATCGTGTCGGGCACGCGGAAGCCGTTGGCCTGGGCGAACTCGTGCATCTCCGTGGTCGCCGCCGTGGTGAACGAACCACCCGGCTTGAGCTGGTAGTCGACCGGGGCGGAGTACGCGTAGCGCGTCGTCCACTCCGGTTCGGTGATCGCGGCCCAGATCTTCTCCGGCGTCGTCTTGATCCACACGCGGTAGACCTGCGTGGTCTCTGCGGTCATGACTCTTCCTCCTGCTCCAGGGTGTTCTTGAGGTCGATCAGCGTGGTCACGTGGTGCTCGGTGTACTTGTCGATCCAGCGGTCGTGAATCAGGCGGATCGGGACAGGATTGAGAAAATGGAGCTTCTCCCGCCCCGAGCGCCGCGCGACGACAAGACCCGCCTCCTCGAGGACCTTCAGGTGCTTGGCGACGCCGAAGCGTGACATCTCCAGCTCGGACTCCAGCTCGGTGAGCGTGCGGCCGTCACGCGCGAACAGCAGGTCGAGCAGGAAGCGACGGCTCGCGTCGGCCAGAGCCTTGAAGACCCGGTCATCGTCCGTCATGACGTTAAGTTATGATACCATTTGGTCACGTGTCAAGCCCGACTGTGGACAGCGGCAAGATTTTGTCGGTCCGGGGTGGTTGACTCGACCCCACCCAAAACTGGGGTGGGGGAGGTAAGCGGCGCGCGCAAACCGGCCAAAACGGACGCAAGGCCAGCGTGGCGGCGCGCACGTGGTCGGCGGCTCCTGGGAAAGCGGGTCCGCGACGGGGGCGCTGAGAAGGCGGGCGGTCAGCGACGCCGGCGCACCAACCGGCGCAGCTGGACGATCCGAGCCGCCGCCACCGCCATCGCGATGATCGCGCCGCCCACCCCGGCGATCAGAAGCGCCAGCGCGGTAGGCATCACGCCGTCCATCCACAGGAAGCGGATCCGAACCCCGGCCGTGTTCTGGGCGATGAAGACGATCAGCAGGATGACGACCAGGATGCCGGCCCAGACCCCGAGCCAGGCCGCGCTGATGCGCGTGAACATGCGCGGGGCGGTCGGACCGGGCGAGATCGGCGGCGCGGTGGTCCCGGGCGCGGGGATCGGCTCGACCTCGGTGGTCGGGATCGACGCCGGGTCGCGGTAGGTCTCGGACGGGGCGGGCTCATCGGCCAGCCGGCCCGCGGGCGGGCGCGGAGGCAGCGGTTCCTCCGGCGGCCGGTTGTCGGCGGGCGTGGTCATGCCCCTCGATTTCCCTCGGTGACCGATTCTCAACCCTCCGCAGCCTGTGCGCTCCGCACACGCACGGACAGCAGATCGTCGGATTTAAGGAGCCCCTAATGGACCGGCATCGAAACCGGACGTTATGTTGGCCGCCGGACACACTGAAACCTTCAATTTTCGGAAGTGCTCCCACGGCATGCCGGTCCTCGCGACCTACCGGCGGCGGAGTTCTTCCCTTTCGTCGGTGTATGACGGCGCAGCGCCGGGTGGCGGCCCGGCGCTGCGTCCTCGCCGCTAACCCAACGAGCGCCAAAGTCGCAGCTCAGCGAGGCCCTAAGGCCCGGAGCCCAGCGAAGTCCTAGAGGCTGCGACGCGCGAACGGATTACGCCCGCTGGCGGTCAGGTAGAGCGGCATAAAGATCACCCAAAGCACGACACAGCCCAGGAACCAGGCCTCCGGCGTCTCAACCCGCAGGTTCCCAACCGCCACCGAAACCCGCTCACCTCGGCGCACCCGCGCCCGGGCATCGGCCAGCACCCAAAAATCGCTGCCAAGCGCAACGACCAGCACGGCAACCGACACCAGCACCACCGGCGACAGCACAACCACGAAACCCACCCCCGGGAACCGCCCGCGCCCCAGGCGCGCCCACCCCCACCCTACCTCCGCAAACCCACCCGCCCACCCAAAAGCACGCCGGCCAAACGCACCCGCACCGAACCCCAGAGCGTCGCTAGTCCCGCCCAGCGAAGCCGGCGCACCGCGTAGCCGGCGAACCGCGGAGGCGGCGAAGTCAGCCCACCGCGCAAGCGACAGAGTCAGCGCACCGCGCAAGCAATTCGAGCAACCCCAAACGGCCGCAACCCCCAGTCACCGCGGGGTCTGGGGGCTCGGCCCCCAGGAAATATGCGACGTGACCCGGCCCGCGCTTCCCGCGGGCACACTGCGGCCTTCACGGAGCGGGCGACGAGAATCGAACTCGCGTAATCAGTTTGGAAGACTGAGGCTCTACCATTGAGCTACGCCCGCGTGCGTCAGTAGCTTACTGAATGATCCCGGCCGCGCGCGAACGGGGGCCACGCCGCAGGCCCGGTTTACCACCAGGTGACTCCAGCGCACGCGCGTGGAAGCGGACCGCATACACTGGCCGACGCCACGGGGTGTGGCGCAGCTTGGTAGCGCACTCGCTTTGGGAGCGAGGGGCCGTGGGTTCAAATCCCGCCACCCCGACTGATAACTAATCCGCAGCAACAAGGAGTACGCCTGTGAAGAGCACCGTCGAGACTCTGAGCCCGACTCGGGTGAAGCTCGCCATCGAGGTGCCGTTCGAGGAGCTCAAGCCGAGCCTGCAGAAGGCGTACCGGGAGATCGGCGCGCAGGTTCAGGTGCCGGGCTTCCGCCGTGGCAAGATCCCGGCCGCTGTGATCGATCAGCGGGTCGGCCGGGGCGCGGTCCTCAACGAGGCAGTTCAGGAAGCGATTCCGCAGCAGATCCTCGCCGCGGTTCAGGAGCACGAGGTCAAGACGCTCGGTCGTCCCGAAGTGGAGATCACCGAGTTCGGCGACAACGCGCCTCTGAAGTTCACCGCCGAGGTCGACGTCCGCCCCCAGATCACGGTCCCCGACCTGTCGACGATCTCGGTCACCGTGCCGGCCGTCGAGATCGGTGACAACGAGATCGACGAGCAGATCAACGGCCTGCGGGAGCGTTTCGCCACCCTCAAGACCGTCGAGCGTCCGGCCGCCGAGGGCGACTATGTGCAGCTCGACCTGAAGGCGACCGTCGACGGGGAAGAGGTTCCCGGCGGTTCGGCGACCAACATCTCGCACGAGGTCGGCAGCAAGCAGCTGCTTCCGGGCCTCGACGAGGTTCTGGTCGGCCTGGTCGCGGGCGCTGACGCCACTTTCACCACCGAGCTCGTGGGCGGCGACTTCGCCGGGCGTGAGGCTCAGGTCGAGGTGACCGTCCGCAGTGTCAAGGACAAGCAGCTGCCCGAGATCGATGACGAGTTCGCCCAGCTGGCGAGCGAGTTCGACACTCTCGAGGAGCTCCGCGGCGATCTTCGCGAGCGGCTGAGCCGGGTCAAGAAGGTCGAGCAGATCTACGCGGCCCGTGACGAGGCGCTCAAGCAGCTCGTCCAGTCGGCCGACATCCCGGCTCCCGAGGGTGTCGTCAAGGACGAGGTCGAGGGCCGCAAGCAGGCGATGACCGACCAGCTCGAGCGGATCGGCGCCTCCCTGGAGGACTACCTGGCCTCGGAGGAGAAGACCGAGGAGCAGATCGACCAGGAGCTGACCGAGGCGGCCGAGGAGGGCGTGCGCATCCAGCTGCTGCTGGACACGATCGCCGACGCCGAGGACGTGCAGGTTTCCGACGACGAGTTCGGTCACGAGATCGTGCACCGGGCCCAGCGCGCCCAGATGGACCCGCAGCGTTACTACGACCAGCTCGTGCAGTCGGGTGCGGCGCCCGCGGTCTTCGGTGATGTGCGCCGGGGCAAGGCGCTCGCTTCGGTCATGGAGCAGGTCAAGATGTCCGACTCCGAGGGCAACGAGCTCACGCTCGACGACCTCCGGGCGGCCAACGAGGCCGAGCACGAGGGCCATAACCACTGAGTTTGCTGGAATCGAGCAGGACAGCTTCACCGGCCGCCGCGCTTCGCTCACGCTGCGCGGCGGCCGGGCTTTTTTCCGGTACGCGGGGTGCCGCGTGCGCTGTCAGCGAACACCCGCCCGAGGGGGAAGCTGACGCTCTTTCGACCGGTTAGGTTGGTCGTACGACGGACAATCTGCCGACCGGTTCGCCGGCCGACACAGTCAGCTGTGAAGGGCTGCCATGACCGATCTCCACATTCCCGGAAGCCCCGTGCTCCGCGGTGACACCTTGAGTGGCAACCTCGACGACTCGGTCTACAACCGCCTGCTGCGCGAGCGCATCATTTTCCTCGGCAGCGAGGTCACCGACGCCGTGGCCAACCGCATCTGTGCTCAGCTGCTGCTGCTTTCCGCCGAGGACCCCGAGCGCGACATCAACCTGTGGATCAACTCGCCGGGTGGCTCCGTCTACTCCGGCATGGCGATCTACGACACGATGCAGTTCATCGACAACGACGTGCAGACCGTCGCGATGGGCATGGCCGCCTCGATGGGGCAGTTCCTGCTGTGCGCCGGTGCCGACGGTAAGCGTTTCGCGCTGCCGCACGCGCGCATCATGATGCACCAGCCGTCGGGTGGCATGGGCGGCACGGCCGCCGACATCGCTATCCAGGCCGAGCAGATGCTCTACACCAAGCGGATGTTCCAGGAGCGGATCTCGTTTCACACGGGTCAGTCCCAGGAGCAGATCGAGCAGGACTTCGACCGGGACCGGTGGTTCACCGCGCAGGAGGCCATGGACTATGGCTTCATCGACAAGGTGATCACCACGGCCACCGAGGTGCCTGAGGGCGCCGGAACGCTGAACTGAGGAGCTGAACTATGACCGACCTGACCATGCCTCCCGGGTTCGCTCCGGTGCACAACCGCTACGTGCTGCCCTCCTTCGTCGAGCGCTCGTCGAACGGCATGATGAAGGAGACCAACCCGTACAACAAGATGTTCGAGGACCGGATCATCTTCCTCGGCGTCCAGGTGGACGACGCGTCGGCGAACGACGTGATGGCCCAGCTGCTGACGCTGGAGAGCTCGGACCCGGACCGCGACATCCTGATGTACATCAACTCGCCGGGCGGCTCCTTCACCGCCATGACGGCCATCTACGACACCATGCAGTACGTCCGTCCGGACATCTCGACGGTCTGCCTGGGCCAGGCGGCGAGCGCTGCCGCGGTCCTGCTGGCCGGCGGCACGGCGGGCAAGCGCATGGCACTGCCCCACTCGCGGGTTCTGATCCACCAGCCGGCCACCGAGGGCGGCTACGGGCAGGGTTCCGACATCGAGATCCAGGCGCGTGAGATCCTCCGCATGCGTACGCAGCTGGAGGAGATGATCGCCCGCCACTCCGGTCAGCCGGTCGACAAGGTCCGCAAGGACATCGACCGCGACAAGATCATGACGGCGGAGGAGGCCAAGGAGTACGGTCTCGTCGACGTGGTCCTGGCGACGCGGAAGAAGAGCCTGCAGTCCGTCGGGTCGGGCAGCTAGGAGCGTGGGTTCAGGGGCCGGCCGGGACACGGCTAGACTGGCCGACCCCTGACACGCCCGTTTTGGGGGGTCGGAGAACTGCCTCTTTGCGGGTAACGTCGAGCCAGCAGCCTCAGTTACGCGGTTCGGCAGACGATGAGATGGCAACGAGGCAATTCGTCCTCGGATCAGGGGCCGGCAGCCGCCGGCCGATGAGCTCAAGGAGAACGTAGGTGGCACGGATCGGCGACGGCGGCGACCTACTGAAGTGCTCCTTCTGTGGGAAGTCGCAGAAGCAGGTCAAGAAGCTCATCGCGGGCCCTGGGGTCTATATCTGCGACGAGTGCATTGACCTCTGCAACGAGATCATCGAAGAGGAGCTGGCCGAGACCGGCGAGGTGAAGTGGGAAGAGCTTCCCAAGCCGATGGAGATCTGCCAGTTCCTGGATCAGTACGTGGTGGGCCAGGAGCAGGCGAAGAAGGCGCTCTCGGTCGCGGTCTACAACCACTACAAGCGCATCCAGGCCGAGTCGTCGGGCGCGCCCGGCGGCGGCAGCGATGTCGAGGTGGCCAAGTCCAACATCATGCTCATCGGTCCCACCGGCTGCGGTAAGACGCACCTGGCGCAGACCCTGGCCCGCATGCTCAACGTGCCGTTCGCGATCGCTGATGCCACCGCCCTCACCGAGGCCGGTTATGTCGGTGAAGACGTCGAAAACATCCTGCTGAAACTGATCCAGGCCGCCGACTACGACGTCAAGCGGGCCGAGCAGGGCATCATCTACATCGACGAGGTCGACAAGATCGCTCGCAAGAGCGAGAACCCGTCGATCACCCGCGACGTCTCCGGCGAGGGCGTCCAGCAGGCACTTCTGAAGATCCTCGAGGGCACGGTGGCCAACGTGCCGCCCCAGGGCGGCCGCAAGCACCCCCACCAGGAGTTCATCCAGATCGACACGACCAACGTGCTGTTCATCGTGGGCGGTGCGTTCGCCGGCCTCGACCGCATCATCGAGTCGCGGGTCGGGCACGGCGGCGTGGGCTTCGGCGCGCACCTGCGGTCGATCTCGGAGCGCAACACCGACGACATCTTCAGCAAGGTCATGCCGGAAGACATGCTGAAGTTCGGGCTGATCCCCGAGTTCATCGGCCGTCTGCCGGTGATCACGACGGTGCGCAACCTCGACCGCGAGGCGCTCATCAAGATCCTCACCGAGCCCCGCAACGCGTACGTGAAGCAATATCAGCGCCTCTTCGAGCTCGACGGCGTCGAGTTGGAGTTCGACTACGGCGCGCTCGAGGCGATCGCCGACCAGGCCATGCTTCGCGGCACGGGCGCCCGCGGTCTCCGCGCGATCATGGAAGAGGTCCTGCTCTCCGTGATGTACGAGGTGCCGAGCAACCCCGATGCCGCCCGCGTGGTCATCAACCGCGAGGTCGTCCTCGAAAACGTCAATCCGACCATCGTTCCGCGCGAGTTCGTCGGCCGTCGCCGGCACCAGCGCGAGGAGAAGTCGGCCTGATCGAGCCTTTTCACGACGCCGTCGCCCGGTTGGGCGACGGCGTCGTTTTTTGCGGGTGGCGCGACCGTTCTCGGCGCCGCCGCGCATGATCCACGGGGCAGCGGCCAGGGTCGCTGATCACCGAGGATCAGGCCAGCGGGCTCGCCGGCAATCCGGCTCTGCCTCTCGGCCTTCTGATGAGGCTGAGCGAGTCGATTCCCGGCCGGTCAAGCGTGAGTTCTGGGCTCGCCTCTCCCGCGCGAGGTGCAGGAGGCCCTTGTTCCGGCCCCCCGACCGTCGCGTGCGGACGGTGTTCTCCGACCGTCTGCGGGTCGATCCGGAGATGCAGGCCCGGTCCTCGACGACCGAGCCGGCCGCTGCGGCTGCGCGCGGTCGAGCGATCGAGCCGCCGCCGCCCGCTCCCGGACGCGGTGCTGACGAGCTCTTCGGCGGGAGACGGGCTGCTGACACCGGATGAGGCGTGGGCCGAGCTGAGCGGGGCCTTCCGGTGGGAAGCGCGGATCTACCGGCTCGCCGCGCGCTGACGTACGGATCCAGGCCGTCGAGGGCCGCCGGGTCGCCACCACCCGACCGCCCCCGCCGGACGCGATCGACAGGTGATCCGCGATTCGTACGCCGAGACCCGGGCCCGGAAAGCCGAGCGGGCCGATCTGACCGTCGAGTAGTTGCACCGGTTGGCGTCCGATCCCGAAGCCTCGCTGCGCACCGTGGCCTCGGTCCATCCGGCGCTCAGCGAAGAGGAACGGGTGGCCATCGCGTTCAACGTGACGACCGATCCCTCGAACGGTCCCACGTCGCCTGGCGCGTCGTCGCCGGCCCATACGAGCGTCATTGCGGATCGGGAGGCGCCTGCCCCGCGCGGGCCCGCATCGGCTACTTCAGCGCCGGTCCGGCTTGGGTCCGCGCGGGCCTGGCGCGCTCGGTGAACCCACTACCCCGCGGCGTGCAAGCCCGATCTGCCGGTCGCCCGGAGGGCCGACGATGACGATCCCGGCGCCCGGTTCCTGCTGGTGCGCCACCACCCGCACGCGGCGGCCGAGCTGCTACCTCGAACACGACAGCAGCTGCGGACGGTCGGAGCTGCGGGGGCTTTCCGCGTACGGGATGGGCCTTTTCGCCGGAGACCAGAAGCATGAGGGATCCGGCGGCCGACCCCGAGGCGATCGACAGGCTGACCCGTGACCCGAGCCGGCCGGTGCGGCGGGCGGTGGCGCGGATTCTCGAGCTGTTCGACGACCGGAACTGGCCAGGCACGCGGCCGCCAACCCGGTCCGGCCGATCGAGCGGAGGCGGGAGATCGTCGCGGCGGCGTGCGGCGATGGTGGAGACTGACACCCATGCATCCGTTCCGTGCTGCGATTGAAGCCCGCGACATCTCGGCGGCCGTTGCGCTCTGTTCCGACGATGTGGAGTTCCGGAGCCCGGTGGCGTTCGCCCCCTACCGTGGCCGCGCGGCCCTCACGGTGCTCCTCAGCGCGGTGATCGAGGTCTTCCAGGACTTCCGGTACGTGCGGGAGGTCGGCACCGACACCGACCACGTGCTCGTGTTCCGCGCTCGCGTGGGGGAGAAGGAGCTGGAGGGCGCCGACTTCCTGCACTACGCCGCCGACGGGGCGATCGACGAGTTCACGGTCATGGTGCGGCCCTTGTCGGCGGCCCAGGCGCTGGCCGAGGAGATGGGGGCCAAGCTCGCGGCCGGCGGGGGTCTACGGCCCGGTGTAGCACCCAGCCCGCACTGACGAAGCGGGACTCATCCACGCCGTACTGAAAAAAGGGTGACCGCCGTAGGCTGGTCACATGCGTGTTGCGGTGTGTCAGTTGAACTCTCGCGAGGACCGGGCGGAAAACCTGCGGGTCGCCCGTGACCTGCTGGAACGCGCCGCGGCGGCCGGGGCCGACCTGGCCGTGCTGCCGGAATATGTCGACTATCTGGGTCCCGGCAAGACCGCGCCCGATCCGGAGACGATCGACGGCGAGTTCGCACGGTTCTTTGCTCGGGCGGCGCGTGAGCTGGGCATCTGGGTGCATGCCGGCTCGTTCCACGAGGCCGGGCCCGATGCCGAGCACACCTACAACACCACGTTGATCTTTGATCCGGGCGGCTCGCTCACCGCGAGCTATCGCAAGATCCATCTGTACGACGTGGAGATCGCGGGACGGGTCTCCTATCAGGAGTCGCGCACCGTGGCGCCCGGGTCGGAGACCGTGGTGGCCGAGATCGGTGGGGTGCGCACGGGGCTGTCCATCTGCTACGACCTGCGGTTCCCCGAGCTGTATCGCCGACTGGCGGTGGAAGGGGATGCGCGGGTGCTGGTGGTGCCGGCCGCGTTCATGATGCACACCGGGCGCGACCACTGGGAGGTGCTGCTCCGCGCCCGCGCGATCGAAAACCAGTGCTATGTGGTCGCGGCCGGGCAGATCGGTGATCACGAGCCGGGGCGCACCTGTTTCGGGCGCAGCATGGTCATCGACCCGTGGGGGACAGTGCTCGCCCAGGCCCCCGACGCGATCGGCATCGTGACCGCTGACCTGGACTTTTCCCGCTTGGAGAAGATCCGTTCCGAGCTGCCGAGCCTGGCCAACCGCCGACTGTAGTGGGCGTCACAGCAACTGCACGAGATAGCTGACGACGGCCAGTCCGATGACTGTGCCGCCGGCGACGAGCATCGCGCCGCCCATGCGGGACGGGCCGCGCATGAGGATCCGGTGACCCGCCACCACGATCGTGACCAGCACAAGCACGCCGATGACCACCTGCCACAAGGGCATCAGGAGATCGAGCAGTGCGTCGGCGGCTAGCGGATGGCCGGGGTTCATGCGCCCACTCTGTCACGTTCTTCCGGGGATGCGAGGCCCTTCCAGACCGGCCTCAAGCACGGTCGTCGATTTGCATCCGTGGTGGCCTCTCGCGTAACTTTCTCTCTGCCCGAGGGAAACCCGGACGGAACGCCACGAAGGTGACGGAACGGACGGCGATTCGTCGGGACGTCGGATGCAGCGTTAAGCTGAAGAAGATGCCGGGCGATGCAGGCGGAAACACAGTTTGCGCCAGCGAGGTCGACCGGGTAGAGTAGCAAAGCCCGCAGGAGCCAGGCGGACGGATCACTGAAGTGATCGTCGGCTGGTCTGCATGGGCCATCTACGATCTCTCCGCTCACGTAGCGGTAGTTACCGTGGAAAACGAGCAGTAGCCCCGAGCGAGGGTCCCATCGTGGACCTCGAGTTCGGTGTGTGGTTGTTCTTTGAGAACTCAACAGGGTGCTTGATAAAGCCAGTGCCAATTAGTTTTATCCCTGGCCGGTTTGATCCGGCTTGGATTCCTTTGGCA
>NZ_JBFBAD010000225.1:0-1999 GCF_040682075.1 Actinoplanes sp. NPDC051411
TGCGGCGCTCGATGACGTACTCGAGGCTGACTTTCTCCACCGCGACCAGCTCACTGCGTCGGTAGCGGAAGTCCACAACTACGTCGAGGCCGCGGTCCTCACCGACCGGTGGGGACGCCGCCGCACCCTGCTGTGGTCCCACCTGGCCTGCGTCCTGACCCTCGCCGGGCTGGCGCTCGCGGCCGACCTGAAGGTGATCGCCGTGCTGTGCGCCCTACTCGGCGTGGTCCAGTCGGCGCCCAGCCCCGCCTTCGTCGCGGCGATCATCGACGTGGTGCCCGCCTCCCGCCGGTCGCGCGCCTTCAACCTGCAGTTCTGGGCCTTCAACCTGGGCACCGCGGGCGCGTCACTCCTGGCCGGGCTGCTGGCGTCGTGGAGCTATACCGGCCTGTTCCTGATCGACGCCGCGACCACGCTGATCACCGTGGTCGTGATCGCCTGGAAGGTGCCGGAAACACTCACCCGCACGACGGTCCACGTCGGCCTCAGCGGCCTACGGACCGTACTCAGCGACCGAATCTTCCTGACATTCGTCGGGCTGACGCTGATGCAGGCCCTGATCTACAGCCAGACCAACACGATCGTCCCCCTGGCGATGCGGGCCGACGGACTCGGCCCATCGGCGTACGGCCTGGTGGTCGCCCTCGGCGGCATCATGATCGTGACCGGCCAGCTCTTCGTCCCCCGCCTGATCGACGGCCACCGCAAGGACCGCGTCCTGGCCGCGTCGATGCTGGCAATGGCCCTGGGCTTCGCGTCGCTGTCGGCGGCGTCACACGAGTGGGCCTATCTGGCCGCCGCAGCGATCTGGACCGTAGGCAGCATGCTGGCCGCACCCCCGAACGCCGAAATCAACGCCGAACTGGCCCCGGCCGTGCTGCGGGGCCGCTACCAGGCAGTCTTCTTCCTGACCTTCCCAGCGGCGTCCTTCCTCGCGCCGACCTTGGGCGGCGCGAGTCTGCAGGTCTTCGGGGCGGCCCATTGGCTGTTCGTCGCGGCGCTGGGGTTGCTGGCCGCGGCCTTGCATCTGCTGGCGGGGCGGCCCCGCGAGCGCCGGATAGCGCTGCTGAGCGCCGCCCGAGACAGCGGCCCTGCCCACGACGGCGGCCTTGCCTTCGATGGCGGCGCAGCCCGCGATGGCGGCGCTGTGGACAAGGACAGAGCTGTGGACAGCGGCGGAAAAGTGTCAGACCCGGCCGCTTAACTCAACCCCGCCCAGCGCTGGGGTGGGCGAGGCAAGGCCGGCGCGGGCAGCAAGGCCAGCGCGGGTCGGCGCGAGACGGCGCGGCCAGCGCGGGTCGGCGCGAGACGGCGCGGCCAGCGCGGGTCGGCGCGAGACGGCGCGGCCAGCGCGGGGCGACGCGGCCAGCGCGGGGCGACGCGGCCAGCGCGGGGCGACGCGGCCAGCGCGGGCGGCGCGGGCGGCGCGGCCGACGCGGGACGGCTCGGGGCAGCGCGGGCGGCGCGGAGGGCCGGGGCAGCGCGAGTCGGCGGGGGCAACGCGGCCAACGCCGGGGCGACGCGGCCAACGCCGGGGCAAACGCGGCCAACGCCGGGGCAACGCGGCCAACGCCGGGGCAAACGCGGCCAACGCCGGGGCAACGCGGCCAACGCCGGGGCGACGCGGCCAACGCCGGGGCGACGCGGGTCGACGCGGGCAGACGCCTAACGGCCGAGGTGCAGGAAGCCAACGGAAGCCCGACGCCGACCGGGGCACACAAGTCAACGGCCGAGGCGAGGGAAAGCCGACGACGGCAGGAAACCGACCCTGACCGGCGCAGGCGTCGACACGCAAGGCCAGCGGGCAGCAAGCGCGCTCAGCCGACAAAAACCCTAGGACCAGTCACGCGGTTCAGGACGCGAGGCGGCGAAAGCCAAGATTAACCCCCCACCAGCCGCAACCAGCCGCACCGTGGGGTCTGGGGGCTCGGCCCCCAGGTAAACATGCGACACGACTTGGCCCGGCGCTTTCCGCGGGCAGAGGCCACCTAGAGCGTCG
>NZ_JBFBAD010000225.1:2097-6159 GCF_040682075.1 Actinoplanes sp. NPDC051411
CGCTGGCCACCTAGAGCGTCGCTGGCCACCTAGAGCGTCGCTGGCCACCTAGAGCGTCGCTGGCCACCTAGAGCGTCGCTGGCCACCTAGAGCGTCGCTGGCCACCTAGAGCGTCGTTCGCCGGCGGCGGCGGACGACGCCCATCCCCATAGGCGTCGCCCGCACTAACCGCCGGTCTCGGGTCGCGCCGTCCCCCAACGGCATATGCCACCCGTCCCCAAACGCCGATCGCGGCGACCATTGCTGATCAACCAGTTCCCCGAACTAACGATCCGGCGTCCATTGATTACGCTAGTTGGGCCTGTCAAACCCCACAAGCCAGTTGGCTGTCTGCCATCTGTCTGAACCGTCACAGCCATCGAAAAAAAGCCGATCGGTGGATCGACCTGTCCTTCATACGGACCCTCAACCTGGTAAAAGGGGGCCGGAATGGCGGCGGGCCGAATCCCGATTCACCGGGTGTTCACCAGCGCTTCAAGGCGGATCGGAAGTTTCGCGGGCGCATGATCGCATTCGAAGAAGTAAGGCACGTCACTAAGCGCAGTAGTCCATGGTGGACATTGTGACGAGCGCTACTCGCCGGCCGGCGGGGCGAGGTGGCGGAACGCCTGGAGGTTGGCCAGGGATTCGCCTCGTTTGACGCGCCAGTCCCATTCTCGGCGGATCGACGTGCCGAAGCCGATCTCGAGCATCGTGTCGAACGACTCGTCGGCGTACGTCAGGACCGAGCCGAGCAGCCGGTCGAGTTCGTCCTCGTCGAGGCCCTTCAGTGACACCCGGCCGGTCAGGTAGACGTCGCCGACCGCGTCGATCGAGAACGAGACCGCGTACATGCGGGCGTTTCGCCGCAAAAGCCAGGCCCACAGGTCTTCGCGGCGCTCGTCGGGCTGGCGCATCACGAACGCCTCGATGCGCAGCGCGTGCTCGCCGACGATCAGGTTGCAGGCGGTCTTGAGCTTGTGGGTGCCGGGGAGCGTCACCACGTAAGCCCCGGGACCGGTGGTGTCCCACTCCAGCTCGCGTTCGGTCAGGACCCGTTCGATGAGGGCGGTCACCATATGCACGCCTCGTCCAGGGAGGAAAGGCGGGAGGCGATCAGCGCGCGGTGGTCGGTCACGGCCCCACGGTAGACCCGGAGCAGGGCCTCGGCCGTACGGTCCCAGGAGAAGTCGGCGGCGTGCGCGACCGCCCCCGCCGCGAGCATCGCGCGATGCCGCGGAGCGGCGAGCAGGTTGTCGAGCACCCGCGCCCAGTCCCGCACGTCGTGCCCGTCGATCAGCACCCCGCTGACGCCGTCCTTCACCGCCGTGACCAGCCCGCCGACCGCGGCCGCCACCACCGGCGTGCCGCACGCCTGGGCCTCCAGGGCGACCAGGCCGAACGACTCGCTGTGCGACGGCACCGCGACCAGGTCGGCGGTGCGGTAGAGAGCGGCCAGGTCGTCACCGGTCAGCGGCGGCAGGAACACCACCGAGCCGGCGACACCGAGCGACGCGGCCAGCTCCATCAGCGCGGTCGGGCGCTCGAGGCCGCTGCCGCTCGGGCCGCCGCAGATGACCACGGTGACGTCCTGGTCCGACATCGCCTTGAGGCAGGCGAGGGCGCCGACCAGCACGTCCGGGCCCTTGAGGGGCTGGATGCGGCCGACGAAGGCGACGATCTTGCCGGTGGGTGGCAGCCCGAGAGCCGCGCGATCGCTGCGGCCGGGACGGAACCGGTCGAGGTCGACGCCCGGCTCGACGACCACCACGCGGGACGGGTCGGCGTCGTACGAGCCGACCAGGTCGGCGGCCTCGAAGCGGGTGTTGGCGACCAGGCGGTCGGACTCGGCGATCACCTGCTCCTCGCCGATCACCCGGGCCTTGGGCTCGGGACGGTCGCCGTCGGCGATCAGCCGGTTCTTGACCTTGGCCAGGGTGTGGGCGGTGTGCACGTGCGGCACGCCCCAGCGCTCCCGGGCCAGCCAGCCGACCTGCCCGGACAGCCAGTAGTGGGAGTGGATGAGGTCGTAGTAGCCGGGCGGGTGGGCCGCCTCGGCCCGCAGTACGCCGTGCGTGAAGGCGCACAGCTGAGACGGGAGTTCCTCCTTGGACAGACCCTCGAGCGGTCCGGCGTTCACGTGCCGGACCTTCACTCCAGGGGCCATCTCGACCACGGGCGGCAATTCGCCCCGGGTGGCGCGGGTGAAGATCTCCACCTCGACGCCGAGTTTGGCCAGTCGCTTCGAGACCTCGACGATGTACACGTTCATGCCGCCCGCGTCACCGGTGCCCGGTTGTTCGAGGGGGGACGTGTGCACGGAGAGGGTGGCGATGCGGCGGGGGGCCGGCCACTCAGCCACGATTTTTCCTCCGGGGTAACGGTCAAACGTAACCTGCAACTGTTACGCCGTGATTCATCTTCCCCATCGGGGAGGCGTGAACCACGCCTCAGGCGGTTGGGGGTGATGCACGTCATTAGGAGAGGATCGGTGACATGCAGAAGATCGCGGTTGTCACGGGCGCGTCGAGCGGGATCGGCGAGGCCACGGCCCGCCGGCTCGCCGCCGAGGGATTCCACGTCGTCGCGGCTGCCCGGCGGGCCGACCGGCTGGCGGCGTTGGTCAAGGACATCGGCCCGGCGGCGACCGCGGTCGAGTGCGACGTGACCTCGGACGAGTCGGTCGCCGGCCTGGCCGCCGAGGTGGCCGGGCTGGGCGGTCCGGTCACGGTTCTGGTCAACAACGCGGGCGGCGCCGTCGGCCTCGACCCGGTCGCGTCCGCGTCGGTCGCCGACTGGCAGGCGATGTACGACGTGAACGTCCTCGGCACCCTCCGCATGACGAAGGCGCTGCTCCCGGCGTTGGAGGCGAGTGGCGCCGGCACGATCGTGACGGTCGGGTCGACGGCCGCGTTCGTCGTCTACGAGGGCGGCGGTGGTTACGCCGCGGCCAAGCACGCGCAGGGCGCCCTGGTCGGCACGCTCCGACTGGAGATCGTCGGCAAACCGGTGCGGGTGATCGAGATCGATCCGGGCATGGTGCGCACCGAGGAGTTCTCGCTCAAGCGCTTCGGCGGCGATCAGGCGGCCGCCGACAAGATCTACGAGGGCGTGGCCGAGCCGCTGGTCGCCGACGACATCGCCGACCTGATCGTCTTCGCGGCGACGCGGCCCCAGCACGTCAACATCGACCGGCTCGTGGTGCGGCCGATCGCCCAGGCCGCGCAACACAAAGTGCATCGCGAGAAGTAGCGGTCACGGTCATGAAGCCGGTCGGCGAGATCACGCGGGGAACGACCAACCCCAACCGGTTGCGCCGGGTGGACAACTTCATCGCGTACCGCTGCGGTGAGCTGCTGCGGAACGCAGCGCGACCCTTGGTGATCGATCTGGGTTACGGCGCGACGCCGGTCACCGCGGTGGAACTTCGAGGCCGCCTGGCGGCCTCGGTGCGACGAGACGTCGCGGTGGTCGGTTTGGAGATCGATCCCGTACGCGTGGAAGCCGCGCTTCCCTTCGCCGATCCGCCGGGTCTTCAGTTCCGCCGCGGCGGGTTCGAGCTGGCCGGCCTGCGTCCCGTGGTGGTACGCGCGTTCAACGTGCTCCGGCAGTACGACGAGTCCGAGGTCGCGGCGGCCTGGCGGCAGATGACCGCGACCGGGGCCGTGCTGGTCGAGGGCACGTGCGACGAGCTGGGCCGGATCGCCACCTGGGCGGTGGTGTCGGACGGGCGGCCGTCGACGCTCACCTTCTCGGCTCGTCTGTCCGATCTGGACCATCCGGCGACCTTCGCCGAGCGGCTGCCCAAAGCGCTGATCCACCACAACGTGCCCGGTCATCCGATCCACGATCTGCTGCATCTGTTCGGGCGCGCGTGGGAGGCGGAGGCGGCGCCGTTCGGGCCGCGGCAGCGCTGGCTGGCCACTGTGCGCCGGCTTCGCGACGAGGGGGTTCCGGTTCTGGACGGGCCGCATCGGTGGCGACGCGGCGAGCTCACGGTGCCCTGGCCTTTCTGACGGAAAACGGTCGGGGGGGGGGGCCGCCCAGGTCCGCCCCCACCCCCAGCGGGGCGGGAACGTTTTA
>NZ_JBFBAD010000225.1:6169-10445 GCF_040682075.1 Actinoplanes sp. NPDC051411
GTGCTGACCCATCTCACCCCAATTTCATACACCAGCTAGCCGCAGCGACTCCTCGCGGCCCCCCCCCCCCCCACCCCAGGGGGTGAGTAACGTTTTTAGTTGCCGAGCTTCACGTTGAAGATCGGGTTGGCGGCGACCTGCTTGAACGCGGTCAGGCTGTCCGGCGTCGAGTTGACCGCGATGTTGCGGTCGCCCGAGTCGTCGCTCGCCGTGTCGAAGTAGACGATGCCCTTGACCTGCGGGTGCTTGGCCAGCTGCGGGACGACCGTGCTGAAGGCGGCCGCCTTGCTGGTCGGGTAGGCGAGGCGGTGGTACATGCCCCACTCGGCCACCATGATCGGCTTGCTCGGGTGGTTCTTGACCGACCAGTCGTAGAAGCCGAGGCCGCCGCCGGTCGGCTGCCGGTCGAGCAGGCTGCCGAAGTCGCCGAAGTGGTAGTAGCCCTTCTCGACGCTCACGTACGAGTCGAGGCCGACCCAGTCGACGACGTCGTCACCCGGGTAGAGGTCCTTCCACCACGACTGGGCCATCCACTTCTCGTTGCCCATGTAGGCGAGCACGTTGACCACGTTGGTGACCTTGTCGGCGCGCAGGCGCAGGATCACGTGGCGGTACATCGCGGCGTAGTCCTTGGCGGTCATCCCCGAGCCGGCCGTGGCGTCCACGTCGTTCTCCGGCTCGTGGTGCAGCACCAGGAAGAACTTCTTGGTCGGGTAGGTCGTCTTGACGTAGTTGGCCCACGCGTCGATGCGGGCGTCCTGGGCGCCGGCCGCGGTCTTGGCCCAGGTCGAGTTGTACGAGACCTTCCAGTTGAGCATGAGGACGCGCGGGTGGGCCGGGTCGTTGGTCATGGCGATCTCGGCCGGGGTCGGGAACTTCTCGTCGCCCTTGTGGTACGTGTGGTAGATCGTCGAGGTGCGGCCGGTCAGCGTCTCCCAGTCCTTGAGCGCCTGGTCACGCGGGGTGTCGGTGAAGCCACCGGCCGCGGCGCCCCAGAGCACGCCGCACGTCGGCACAAGCAGCGCGCCGGTCGTGCAGTTCGTCGTCGGGGTCTTGGTCGGCGCGGTCGTCGGTGCCTTGGTCGGCGCGGTCGTCGGCGCGGTCGTCGGCGCGGTGTAGTCGATCGATAGCTGCGGGCGCTGCTCCGAGGTCAGGTATTCCGAGGAGCGCAGGCGCGTGACCGCGTTCGTCGCCGCCGACTTGAGGGCGAACGAGAACGTGCCCGCCGTCTTGACCGCCGACGAGACGTCGACGGTCAGGAACGTGTCGCTGCTCTTCGGCACCACCGAGCCGGCCGCGGTCGCGCCGGTCACGGGCAGCTTGCCTCCGGTGATCGTGGTCTCGCTCCAGGCGCCGGTGACCGGGTAGGCGGTCAGCCGCGCCGTGCTGGTCGGGCCGTCCACCCGCACGGTGAGCCGGGCCTGGGCCACGGCGGCACCGGCCGGCAGCGCCGGCACGACGAATTTCACGTACGACGTACGCGTCTCGCCGCCCGAGGTGCCCACCACCAGCTTGTCGACCGCGCCGAAGTTGTCGCCGGTGCGCGTGCTCGACACGTACGCGTCCTCGCTCGCTGCGATCGTGTGCGTTTCCGCGACCGTCGCCGCGCCGGCCGCCCCCGCGGTCAGCACGGTGAACCCGGCGCTCACGGCCACTCCGGTCGCGGTCGCACCAATCAATGCCATCCTGGCAAACACGTGTCGTCCTCCCCCGTGGATCGTTCGTTCGAGTCCCAAAGTCGGTCGTGGCAGGTGCGACTGAAGTCTTCGATCGGGTGCAGGACGGGAGTGGCCACTGTGGACAGTTGGGGCAAAAAGAAATGCCGCCCGTCAGGGACGGGCGGCACGGCTGTGATGGCCGTCGAAAATTGTCGTAGGCAGGTGCTCTACTCGACCCCACCCACTACCGGGGTGGGGGTGGATCGGGTCGGGCGGGGCGGGGCGTATCGGGGTGGAAGGGTCAGAGCACCGAGCGCAGGGCCTCGATCAGCCCCTCGGTGGTGAACGGCTTCTTGACCAGCAGGGCGTCCTCGGCGATCAGGCCGTCGGCCACCGCGATCTCGCGCGGCAGCCCCGAGATGTAGATGACCTGCATGGTCGGGCGGAGCTCGGACGCCGTCCGCGACAGCTCGCCGCCCGAGACGCCGGGCAGGCCCAGGTCGGTGACGAGCACGTCGATGTCGCCCGGATGCTCCCGGCAGACCTCGATGGCCTGCCGGGAGTCACCGGCGACGAGGGCGGTGAAGCCGCGGCGTTCGAGCATCCGCCGCATGATGTCGCGCAGGTCCTCTTCGTCGTCGACGACCAGGACGGTGGGGCGCTCCTCGGGCGCCGTCGCCTGCGACATGGGGTCCTCCCGGGGGTGCGACGGGCTTTGGGCTAGGGCCCAACGCTATCGGTGTGAGGTTGCCCCGGCCTGCGGGTTGAGAAAGCCGGTGTAGAGCAGCTTGGTCGGCGAGCCCTTGCCGGGCGAGGTCACCGCGCCCGGCGTGGCCTGCGTGACCAGTTCGTCGCGGACCTGGGCCGGCGTCCAGTTCGGGTGGGCGCCGAGCACCAGCGCGGCCGCCCCGGCGACGTGCGGGCTCGCCATCGAGGTGCCGTTCATGATCATGGTGGCGGTGTTCGACCGGTTCGACGCGGACTCGATCCGGACACCCGGCGCGAAGAGGTCGAGACAGCGGCCGTAGTTGGAGAACGACGCCCGCCGGTCGCGGTCGTCGGTGGCGCCGACCGTGATCGCGGCCGGGTCGTCGGCCGGTGACTGGCGGCAGGCGTCCCGCTTGTCGTTGCCCGCCGCGACGGCATAGGTGACGCCGGCCGCGATCGAGCGGTTGACCGCGTCGTCGAGCGCCTTGCTGACGGTGCCGCCGAGGCTCATGTTGGCGACCGCGGGGCGGTGGGCGTGCTGGGTCACCCAGTCGATCCCGGCGATGATGTGGGAGTACGACCCGGAGCCGTCGCACCCGAGCACCCGCACCGCGACCAGCTTGACGTCCTTGGCCACGCCCCAGGTGGAGCCGCCGATCGTGCCGGCGACGTGGGTGCCGTGGCCGTTGCAGTCCTGGGACACGTTGTCCCGGTCGACGGCGTCGTAGCCGTTGGTCGCCCGGCCCCCGAACTGCTGGTGGGTGATCCGGATGCCGGTGTCGAGCACGTACGCGGTGACTCCGGCCGCCGACGGGGCGGCGTAGGTCTTCGACAGGGCTGGTTGCCGCTGGTCGATCCGGTCGAGGCCCCAGGCCGGCGTGCTTCCGGTCAGCGTGACCGTGGCGTCCTGCTCCACGTAGCGGACGGCCGGGTCGGCGGCCAGGCGGCGGGCCTGCGGGGCGGTCATGGTGACCGAGAAGCCGCGTACGGTCGCCTGGTAGTCGTCGGCGACCTCCCCGCCGTACGTCTTCGTCAGCGTGCGCGAGACGGCGCCGACGCCGGCCGGGCCCGGCTTGAGCACGACGATGTAGCTGTTCCCGATGGCACCGGCGGAGCCGGCGCCGAGGATGGTCCCGGTGGCCGGCGCGGCCTGGGCGGCGACGGGTGTGCCGCAGATGACAGCGGCGGCCGCCCCGGCCAGGAGCGCGGCGATACGCCCGGTGTCGATGCGCAAAGTGTTCCCTCTCATTATCTGTTTCGGCGGACATCGCCCGGGGGAAGCGGAATGCCGGTGGCAGTCGAGGGAAATGGTGAAGACGTCGGATCGAGGTTGCGGGATCCACCCGGTTGCACGCCTGGTGCAAGGAATTCGGCCGCGAGCGAACGCCCCGTATGGCAACCGGGGAAGACCTAATCCCCTCCGGTGGAGGGCCGATCTACCCCCTGTCAGGACCGCTGCACACCGCCACCGAGCAAGGAGAGCGATATGACCACCCTGCTGACGCCCGAGATCACCACGGTCGACGAGCTGGCCGAGCGGTGCGACCGCTGCAGCGCCGCCGCCAAGCTGGAGGTCAAGCTGGCCAGCGGTGGGGAGCTCACGTTCTGCGGCCACCACGCCAACCGGCACCACGAGGACATCGTCAAGATCGCCGAGCGGATCATCCTCGAGGACGGTTTTGTCTGGACCGGCAAGTGACCCCGTAAGCCACAAAAGCCGCGTTAAGCTCATTTCCTATGGGCAGATCGCGGCCCCCGGGGTGGGCACGGCCGGTCCTGCACGGCGTCGCCCTGCTGCTCGCGCTGAGCGGGGGGGGGGGGGGGGGGGGCGCCGGCGCCGCGGCGAGCCGGGGGCCGCCGGCCGGCCGCGGGGGGGGGCCCGCCGGCCGGCGGGCTTATAGTGTAGGGCG
>NZ_JBFBAD010000226.1:0-10434 GCF_040682075.1 Actinoplanes sp. NPDC051411
CCCCCACCACCGCCCCCCCCCCCCCGCCGCCGCCCCGGCCGCGGGGGGTCGAGTGCGGGGGGCCCGCGCCCCGGCCACCTACATGGGGGCGGGGGCCCCCCCCCCGACCCTCCGAACACCCCGAACTGCCCCCACCGCCAGAGCCGCGGCGTCGGGCACCGCCGAAACCACGCGACGGCCGGCCTGGCGGGTCGAACCGCCGTAACCGCGCCGGTCGTACACGAGAAAGCGCAAGCGACTCCGCGACCTCGCCCCGATCGGCCCGGGCCATTTCCACCGGCTGCCCGGTGACCCGACGCTCAGCCCACTAGTCGTCGGGAGCGCCCCGCGCCCATCTAATACGGTTGCGCGGATGACCGGTGCCTTCGCCGCGGCGATACTCTCCGCGATCTGCTACGGCGTGGGCACGGCCCTGCAGGCCGCGGGCGTTCGCCGCCGCCGGCGCCTGCCGTTTCTGGGCGGGGTGGGGCTCGACCTGCTCGGGTTCGCCGCCCAGTTGGTGGCGCTGCGCGGGCTGCCGCTCTTCGTCGTGCAGGCGGCCCAGGCCGGCAATCTCGCGGTGACGGCGCTCGCCTGCGTACCCCTGCTCGGCATCCGCCTCGGCACCCGCCAGTGGGCCGCCGTGCTCGCCGTCTGCGCCGGGCTCGCCCTGCTCGGCGCGTCGAGCGGGGCCGAGGGCACCGCCGGGACCGGTCTCACCACCCGGTTTGTGCTGCTCGCGGCCGCTCTCGTGCTCGGCGCCGGCGCGCTTCTCGCCGCCCGGCTCCGGCCGCCGGGCGGCCCCATCATTCAGGGCGTGGTGGCCGGGCTCGGCTTCGGCCTCACCGCTCTTTCCGTACGCGCGGTGCCCGCTCTCGAGCCGGCCGCCCTCGTGCGCGACCCCGCCGCCTACGCGGTCGCGGTGAGCGGGGCCTGCGCGTTCCTGTCGTTCGCCGCCGGGCTGCAGCGGGGCGCCGTGACAACCGTTTCCGCACTGGTCATCCTCGGCGAGACGGCACTGCCGGCGGTCGCCGGAATTGTGCTCTGGCACGACCGTACGCGTGCCGGCTGGACCGCCGCGGCGGTCCTCGGATTCGCCCTGGCCGTCGCCGGTTCCCTGGTTCTGGCCCGGTTCGCCGAGCCCGGCCGGGGCGACGAGCCCGTCACCCCGACCGGGTGAAACGTCAGGCGGTCACGTCGAGGATCGACGACGTGGAGGTGCCCGTGGCCGGGTCGACATCCGGGGCCGGAGCCGGCGCCTCGGCCCGGTGGTGTCCCCCGCCGTGGCGGCCGGCCTTCTTGGTGGCGTCCGGCTTCTGGCTGTCGTCGGCGACCTTGTAGGCGGCCATGCTGGTCGTCGAGCCGATCGGGTTGATCGAGTTCATGGTGTTCTCCCCTCGAGGGCCGGTGGTCGGCCCCGCACCTGACGAATCGGCCCACCCGGTTTTCGCCTTCGGCTTTGACAGCGCAGTCATAGCAACCCACAGAGTGCCCACAGCGGCACCCCCGGGCCCCGCGACGGCGCTTTGCGGGGCAGAATCACCGGCATTTGAGCGAGACCCTTCTCTTCCTGGACGTCGACGGAACGCTCCTGCCGTTCGCCCCGCGCATCCGCTCCTCCCGCCCCAGCCGCAACCCCCTGCTGGACCGCCTCGATCCGGCCGACGGCACCCGCCTGCGCGCGCTCGGCTGCACCCTGATCTGGGCGACGAGTTGGATGGACGACGCCAACGAGGTCCTGGCCCCCCGCCTCGGCCTGCCCCGCCTGCCGGTCCTCGACTGGTCGGACGACGAGCAGGAACCCCCGACCGGCGTGCACTGGAAGACCCCGGCGCTGGTCCGCTGGGCCGCCGGCCGCCCGTTCGCGTGGCTCGACGACGAGATCTTCGACGCGGACCGGCGCTGGATCGCCTCGCACCATCCGGCGCCCGTGCTGGCCCACCGGGTCGACCCGCGCTCCGGGCTGACCGGGGCCGACTTCGCCGTGGTCCGCGGCTGGCTGAACCGGTCGCGGCCCGGGTGAGTGCGCTCCAGCATCGCCCCGGCCCGACGCCGTTCCGCGGGCGGCGACGTTCCCGAGCCGTCGGCCGCGGCCGGAACAGGCCGCTGAGCAGTGATCGCCGGCCGCCTTCTAGCCTGGTGCGGTGACTGATCTCGACGAGACCGTGCAGCCCGATTTGATCGCTACCCACTACCTGACCAGTGTCGACGAAGTAACCGAACACCTTCGCGCGGCCAACCAGCTGGGCCTCGGCGTCCGGGTTCGCAGCTACCTGGAGGCCGAAGAGGACGGCGAGGAACTGGTCGAACACTGGGAGGTCGAGCTGCTAACGGCGTCGCCGGTGCTCGAACAGGAGGAGCCGGCGGCGGCCGAATAGGCCCCGAAAGAGCCCGTCAGCAGCGGTGGGGCGCTCCGCCCCACCGCAGCGCGCCCACCATTTCGAGCGCCACGCCTCCTCAGCGGCGACGACGATCCCGCTCGTGATCTCCAGAAGGCCCGCCACCGACGGCGACCGACGGGCCAGTGCCTGACCGGGTCGCAGCGGCAGGCAACGCGCTCGGGTGGCGCTGCATATTTCGCGCCAGGCGTCGGTCCGCTCGACGTCCCGGTGGCCAGATCACTGATTCTGGCGGTGTAATCCGGCCCCCAGCAGACGAGCGATTCGGATCCAGGTAATAGTTAGTCACGGCGGCTCTCCCAAACTGCCGATTACGGAGCGCGCCCATCGGGCCCCTGAATGTGAGTAATGGCGCAACTCTAAATAGGGTCGCATCAACACCGACACTCATGGTGGTGCTGATAAGCGCTCGTAATGACAAATTTCAGCAGTTCTCCGGACTGAATGTAAGCCCATTATCGCGACATTTTCCGAAGACGCGGTGCTACGCCATTCGGCAATCGTTACGGTCGGGGCCGCGGCCCGTCCCGCGACCACGGCCGAGGGTGATCCCGATCGATCCGGCGCGGGCGGTGCCCGGCTGGGCGGTGCTCCGAGCCAGGCGGTGCTCCCAGCCGAGCGGTACTCCCAGCCGAGCGGTGCTCCCAGCCGAGCGGTGCTCCCAGCCGAGCGGTGCTCCCAGCCGAGCGGTGCTCCCAGCCGAGCGGTACTCCCAGCCGAGCGGTACTCCAGCCGAGCGGTACTCCCAGCCGAGCGGTACTCCCAGCCGAGCGGTACTCCCAGCCGAGCGACGCTCCCAGGGATCGGCAGCCCTCCAAGGGCGGGCGGTGGCGCCCTGTTGCCGGTCGGCGCCGAGGGGACCGCTCGGCCGAGCCGGCACGACCGACCGGGAGGACTCGGCCGGCCTGATCGGCGGGGCCGATCCGATCGGCGGAGCCAGCCGTTCCAAGGCGCTGCGCAATCTGCCCGCCGGCAGCGGCCGACCGCGCCGACCTGACCGGCCCGGCTGGGCATTGCGCAACCTGCCCGCTCGCTGCGTTCGACCCGGTCAGCCGAGCCGGCCTGCCCAGCACCTGCCACCTGGTCAGCAGATGCAGCCTGACCACCGGATGCGGCATGATCAGCAGATGCGACCTCACCAGCAAACGCAGCCTCACCAGCGGATGCGACCTCACCCGCAGACGCGGTGGTTGTCGCAGGAGTGCCCTCAGCGGCCGGATGGACCTCGCCTTCATCAGCGCCGGTGAGCCCTCGAACGCAGGAAACGTTCCCGGTCGAAGCCTGAACCGGCAGCCGCTGCGCGTCGGCGGGCTCCGACACCGAGGCCGAAGGGTCGGATGCCTGGCAGCTGTGGATGCGGCAGGGAGCGTTTCCTGTCGAAGCCTCGACCGGCAGCCGCTCAGCGTCGGCCAGCTCGGGCACGGAAGTCGAGGTGTCGGTGCGGTCGGCCGGTGCGACGACGTCACCGTAGAGACGCAAGTTCATCGCCCGGCGGCCATGACGCTGCCGCAAACCCCATTCACGATGCCGCTCATGCTCCCGGCGAAACCGATCCGCCTCCGGCGAATAATTGCGCGCCGCAGTCCGGTCACGCCACGACATTACTTGCGACCGGGGAAAGAACTCGAGCTGCGGCATAAGCTATTTTCCCGCATTCGGACCGGGAAATGTCAGCCCCACCGGCGTGTCGATCGTGCCAAACTGATACCGCAAAATGATCATCGCGTGAAACGGCGAACATGTCGCCCACGTTTCGCTCCGACATGCAACTGAACGGAGCAGGTATGGCGCGGAGGCCAGTGGGTCGGGACATAGGCCGCCGTACGCTGACAGCTATGGACCCCGCCGAACCGGCCGCCGTCTCTCTGGTCACGGTCGAGAACCTGCAGGGGTACGTGCTGGACCAGTATCTCGGTCTCGTGCAGGCCCTGGGTGGCTCCGCCGCCGAGGCGACCAAGGCGCTCGAGGTGCGGGCGCTGGTTCGCGCGCGGCGGGCGTACGCCGAAGCCGCGCGCCGCCGCACCGCGACCGCCGGCAGCTATGTGGTGCTCGGCCTGCGCGTCGCCGCCGGGATCAATGCCAGCGGCCAGCCGGTTTGGGTGGCGTACGGCACGCTCGCCCGCGGTCACCGCGGCACCCATTAGGGGCTGGTCAGCGTTTGCGGACCAGGGTCAGGCCGTCGCGGATCGCCAGCATGACGGAGTCGACCCGGTCGTCCTGGAGGATCTGGTCGTTGAGCTGCCGGACCGCGGCGTGGGCCGGGCGCTGGGGATCGAGGACCTTGCCGCCCATCAGGACGTTGTCGATCAGCAGCAGGCCGCCCGGGCGCAGGCGGGGGATCAGGGCCTCGTAGTAGGCCGGGTAGCCGGTTTTGTCGGCGTCGATGAAGGCCAGGTCGATCGCCGGGTCGGTGGGCAGGTCCCGCAGGGTGTCGGCGGCCGGGGCCAGACGCAGGTCGATGCGGTGGTCGACGCCGGCGCGTTTCCAGTAGTCGCGGGCCAGCGCGGTCCATTCCTCGGAGATGTCGCAGGCCAGCAGGGTGCCGTCGTCGGGGAGGCCGCGCGCGATGCAGAGCGCGGAGTAGCCGGTGAAGACGCCCACCTCGACGGCGTGCCGGGCGCCGCTCAGCTGGGTCAGCATGGTGAGCAGGCGGCCCTCGTCGGCGGAGACCTGCATCCCGGCGGCGTCGGGGAAGCGGGCGGCGGTCTCGGCGGCCAGGTCGTTCAGGATCGTGTCGGCGGGGGTGCAGTGGGACTGGACGTAGGTGGCGATGTCGGCATTGAACATGCGGCTAAGCGTCGACTATTCTCGACGCTTATGCAACCCCAGGAGACACCGCAGGAGCTCGTGCTCAGTGAGCCGGCCCAGTTCAAGGCGCTCGGGCACCCGCTGCGCCACCGGCTGCTGCTCGCGCTGCGGGGGCGGCCGGCGACGTTCGCGCAGCTGGCGGTCGCGCTGGGGGTGGCCAAGGGCACGGTTGGCTACCACGTCAAGCTGCTGGAAGAGGCGGGGCTGGTGCGGGTCGCCCACGTGCGGCAGGTGCGCGGGGGCACCGAGCAGTACTACGAGCCGACCAGTCAGCGGCTGCGGATCGCCGCCCCCGCCCCCGGCGGCGGCGGCGTCGGGGTGCATGGGGCGCGGGCCGCGATGCTGCCGGCCGACGAGGGCGCGCCCGACGTCACGATCCTGCGGCACGTGCGGCTGGGCGCCGCGCAGGCACGGGCCCTGGCGGCGACTCTGGAACGGTTCGCCAACGGTGACGAGATGGCCGAACAGGAGAGCGGCGAGACCTACGGCGTGCTGCTCAGCCTCTACCGCACGGACCAGGGCTCACCGCGTACGCCGGGAAAGCGGAAGCGGACCGCGAAAGCCGCGGCAGAGTCGGGGCCAGGAAGGTCGTGACCGACCGGATCAGCGAGTCGCCGAACTCGTAGACGAGCAGCGCGAACGGCTCCCCCTCGCGCCACTGCCAGGAAGCCGGCGTGCCGTTGTAGAAATCGGTGGTCAGGCGGGCGCCGGCGCACGAGTCGGAGGCGGCCATGACCGCGCCGATCGTGTCGCGGCCGCGGATCCACCAGGTGAACGGCGGCATCGTGAAGGTGGCGTCCTCGTGCAGCAGGGCGACCATCGCGGCGACGTCGTGCCGGTGGAAGGCGTCGGTGTAGCGGGCGACCAGGTCACGCTGCGCGGCGTCGTCGAGCGGGCTCGGCCGGTCGAGGTCGGCGCGGCGGATGCCCTCGCGGGCCCGCTGCAGGGCGCTGGTCACCGCGGCGACGCTGACCTCGAGCAGGGCGGCCACCTCGTCGGCCCGCCAGCAGAGCACGTCGCGCAGGATCAGAACGGCCCGCTGCCTCGGCGGCAGGTGCTGCAGGGCAGCGACAAAAGCCAGGCGTACGCTCTCCCGCCGCACCGCGACCTCAGCCGGGTCGTCCCGCATCGGCAGAACCCACGCGTTCTCCGGGAGCGGATCCTCCAGCGGAGCGCCGGGCGGGCCCGCGATCTCCAGGCCCCGGCGCCGGGCCGAGCGGAGCATGTCGAGGCAGACGTTGGTGGCGATGCGGTAGACCCAGGTGCGCAGCGAGCCCTTCGCCGGGTCGAAGTCGGCGCCGTGCTTCCAGGCGCGCAGCAGCGTCTCCTGCACCGCGTCCTCCGCCTCGAAAGGCGAGCCGAGCATCCGGTAGGAGAAGCCGACGAGCTCGCCGCGCAGGGCCTCAAGCGAGGATTGCATCGCTCACCTCCGATTGGTGGGGCGAACCCGCGACGGGCCCTTCCAGGCGGTTGGTCAGGTAGGCGACGACCAGCCGCCGGGTCGGGTCGGCCCAGCCCACGCAGGCGTTGGACCCGTTGTGGCCGAACGTGAGCGGGCCGCTGAGCTTACCCATCGCGCGGCTGCGGGACGGGCCGCCGAGCTGAAAACCCTGCGACCAGCGGATGGGCAGCCCGAGCACCCGGTCGATTTCGCCGTCGCCGGACGACGGGGTGCGGGCCTCGGCGGCGGCCGGGTCGTCGAGCATGGCCTGATAGAACTGGGCGAGGTCGCGCGCGGTGCCGATGACAGTGGCGGCCGGGATCGCCGCCCGACGGAAAAACCCCTGATTGAACAGCACCCGGCGGATCCCCCCGACCAGGGCCACCGAGGAGCCGGGCCCGCCGAGGCGGGTGCGCTTCATTCCGTACGGCGTGAGCACTTCACGGCGCAGCACCTCGCGAAACGGTTCACCGGTCACCCGCTGCACGACCTCGCCGAGCAGAAAGCCGAAGCTGAGCACGTGGTACGCGGGTACCGCACCGGCGGCGTACCGTGGCCGCGCCTCGGCGAGCGCCCGCACCGAACGGTCCCAGTTCGGGGCCAGCACGGCGTCGAGGGGCAGGCTCTTGCCGTACGGCAGCCCGGACCGGTGCTGCAGCACCTGCCGGATCGTGATCGTCTCCTTGCCCTGCCCGCCGAACTCGGGCCAGTGCCGGGCGACCGGGTCGTCGAGGCCGAGCACGCCCTGGGCGGCGAGCCGGTGCACGAGCATCGCGGTGAGCGGCTTGCCGGCCGAGAACAGCAGGAACGGCTGGTCGGGCCGGGCGTTGACGGACCGCTCGAGCACGGTCTCGCCGTCGAGCAGCACGCACAGCTGAGCGGCCACGCCGGGCCGCTCGATGAGTGCCGTCACGCGCCCTACGTCCATGCCGTCCCAGATTAACCGCCGAACGAGAGCGAGGCCGGATTCCCCGGCCGCGACCAACCCATGCTCGTCGCGCCCCTGCACCGTCCTGCAAACCGGACTCCGCCCGCCCCGCCCACCACCTGCATCTGGCCCGGGCCGGCTCGAAGCGCCTCACCGACGTGGCCACGCTCCTAGCTTGAGTCGGTGCCGTGCTGGGACAGGACGACCGAGAACGGCTCGCCTGATGGCTGCTCAACGCTCGCGACCAGCGGCGTTTGGGCGGCCGGGACGACCACACGCTCGAGGCGCCCACCGGTGAGGGCGACCGGGCGATCCTGGGGATCGGTCCGGCCGCCCAGGTGGTGGGCGATGGCGAGCGCTCGTCGCCGGGCGGCGGCGGACCCTGTCATTGTCGATGTGACGGTTTCTCGGCCGGCCGCGCCCGCGGAAAGTCCGGCCAGGAGCCCGGCGGATTCCTCGGCGGTGAGATGGCCCATGTCGATCAATGCCTGAGCCGCACCGATGACCTGTGCTCGAAGGCCGAGCCGCTGGGAGGCCGGCAGCGTCGGTTCCACTTCGCGGGCCTCGGCGACACGCCGGCTCAGATAGCGGCGAGGGTCCATGAGCATCTCCGTCGATGGATTCGGTCGTCGGGGCGCGGCGCCGGCCGGACTACCGGCCGAACGCGGCCCCCGGATACGCCGACGCTACGACGAGACCTGGACGATCGTGCGGCCGGCCGGGTGGCTGGTCGCGTTGAAGGCGGCCGGCGCCTCGTCGAGAGTCACGGTCTGGCCGATGACCGAGCGGAGCCGGCCGGTCCGGACCCGCTCGGCGATCTCGATCAGCTGCCGCCGGTCGGGCTCGACCACGAAGAAGACCGCACGGCCCTGCTCCGGCGCCGTGACCGGCTCGGCGACCGAGATCAGGACGCCGCCGGGGCGCACCAGCGGGGCGGAGCGCTTGGCGATGTCGCCGCCGAAGATGTCGAACACCACGTCGACCGGGCCGACCTCGTCGAGGCTGTCGGAGCCGAGGTCGACGAACTCGTGCGCGCCGAGGTCGAGGGCGGTCTCGCGGTGCCGGCCGCGGCCGGTTCCGATCACGTACGCGCCGCGCTCCCGTGCGAGCTGGGTGACGAACGATCCGACGCCGCCGGCCGCGCCGTGCACGAGGATGGTCTGCCCGGTGCGCAGGTCGCCGTGCTCGAACAGGCCCTGCCAGGCGGTGAGGCCGGAGATCGGCAGGCTCGCCGCGGTGACGTGGTCGATGTCGGCGGGCAGTGGTGCGAGGTTGCGGGCTTCGACGGCGACCAGTTCGGCGAGCGAGCCGTTGCGGGTCCAGTCGACGAACCCGAACACCCGCTGCCCGACGGTGAGCCCGGTGGTGCCGTAGCCGAGCCCGGTGACGATCCCCGAGAGCTCGTGCCCGGGCACCGAGGGGGTACGGTCGCGGCCGGCCCGGTCGGCCCAGGTCGCCGGCCAGGTCAGCTCGCCGTTGGTGAAGCCGGAGGCGTGGACCCGGACGATGACGTCGTTCTCGGAGGCGTGCGGCTCGGGCTGATCACTCAGGGTCATCCCGGCGGTGCCCAGGTTTCGGTCAGTGACGACGACGGCTTTCACGATAATCCCTTCCTTGGACGTTACGGTCGTTAGACGACGCGGGGCCGCCGGCTGTGAGGTGGCGCGTCGTGCGTCACAGCCGGCCGGTGAGAAGGTGTTTCGGTGAACAGCAACAACGCGGCTCCGGCTTCCGCTGCCGCTTCGGCTTCGGCCGACGTGACCGGGGAGCGACGCCATCTGATGTCGGTGGCCTTCCGGATGCTCGGCACGGTCGCGGAGGCCGAGGACGCCGTGCAGGAGGCGTACGCCCGCTGGTATCGGCTCGCCGAGCCGGAGCGCGCGGCGATCGAGGCTCCGGCCGGGTGGCTCACCCGCGTCACCAGCCGCATCTGCCTCGACATGCTGGGTTCGGCCCGGGCACGACATGAGAACTATGTTGGCCCATGGTTGCCCGAACCGGTGCCACCCACGGAGTTCCCGGCCGATCCCGTCGACAAGGTCGCCCTGGACGACACCGTGAGCGCGGCCCTGCTGGTCGTACTGGAATCCATGACCCCCGCCGAGCGGGTGGTGTTCGTCCTGCACGACGTCTTCGCGGTGCCGTTCGGCGAGATCGCCGAGACGGTGGGCCGCTCACCGGCGGCGTGCCGGCAACTGGCGGCCTCGGCCCGGCGGCGGGTGCGAGCCTTCGGCAGCCGCCTGGTTCCGCGGGGCGAGCACGAGCGGGTGGTCCGCTCGTTCGGCGTAGCCGCGAACTCCGGCGACCTGACCGCCCTGATCCGCTCCCTGGACCCCGGCGCGGTGCTGCGCACCGACGGCGGCGGCGTCACCCGGGCCGCGCTGAACGAGGTGGTGGGCGCCGACCGGGTGGCCCGTTTCCTCACCGGCATCATCGGCAAACGCCCGGACCTGCAACTGCGGGAGACCGAGACCAGCGAGGGGCCGGCCCTGGCCATGCACGAGAACGGCCACGTCGTAGGCATCATCACGTTTGAGGCGACCCCCGGCGGCATCACCGGCGTCAGCATGATTCTCAACCCCAACAAGCTGACCCGCTGGAACACGCCCGTTTCACCATCATTGTGACGGTAGATAGCGTTGGCTGACCCCGGCCGGCAAACCCCGAAACCGCGGGGCGGCTGACTACGACGAATCAAGCCGCTCTACGGCCACGCGAGCCCGATCTCAGAGGCCGTCTGATTCACGTACTTTGTGCGTTATGGCGGTTTAGGTGTCTCGCCAGGTTGGGGTGGTTTCGTCGGTGGCTCGTCGGGTGAGGTTGTCGATCATCGCGATGCGGATCATGGTGGCGGAGGTTTCCGGGAGGGTTTCGTAGTC
>NZ_JBFBAD010000227.1:0-10357 GCF_040682075.1 Actinoplanes sp. NPDC051411
CCACCCCCCGGGCGCGATTCCCCAACATCGGGGCTGTGCCCCCCCCCCCCCCCGCGCCGCGGGGCCGGCCCGCGCCCCCCCGCGCCCTCCAGACGGCCATCACGACGGGCAAGGTTTCCGGGCTCGCGCAGCTTGAGGCGTACGACGAAGCCTGCGCATCCCTCGTCGACGGCGCCCATCGCGCCAAGCTGATCCAGCAGACCGACCCGTCCGCGGCGGCGCGTTCGGCCGCCCGGCAGGCGGCCGACGAGTTGCACGAGGTTCTGCTTTCGGTGTCCCTGGATCCGTCGGTCTACCAGGCCCTGTCGGCGCTCTCCCCGGACGACCCGGTGGCCCGGCACTACCGGGACCGTGTGGTGCGCGACATGCGGCGTAACGGGCTCGACCTCGATCCGGACGCCCGCGCCCGCGTGCGGGAGCTGCAGCTGGTCCTGCACGGGCTGGAGCAGGACTTCGAGGACGCGATCCGCTCCGACGAGCGCTCGGCCGCCTTCCCGGCCGCCGACCTGGCCGGCATGCCCGCGTCCTACCTGGCCGCCCACCCGCCCGGCCCGGACGGCCTGATCGTCCTGACCACCGCGCAGCCGGACTACCTGCCGGTCCTGCGCTACTGCCCGTCCGCGACCGTCCGCGAGACGATGTGGCGGCTGTTCCAGGAACGCGGCCGGCCGGCGAACATCCCGGTCCTCGACCGCCTGCTGAAGACCCGGCACGAGCTGGCCCGGCTGCTCGGCTTCGACTCGTTCGCCGACTACACCGCGGCCGACAAGATGACCGGCACGTCGGCCGCCATCACCGCCTTCATCGCCTCGGCCGCCGACGCCTCGGCTTCCGGCGCCGCCTCCGACTACGCCCGGCTGCTGGAGTTCTCCTCGCGGTCCGAACTCGACCCCTGGGACGTGCCCTACCTGATCGAGCGGGTCCGGGCCACGTCGTACGGCTTGGACAGCCGCGACCTCCTCCCGTACTTCGAGTTCGGCCGGGTCAAGGCCGGCATCATGGCGCTGCTGACGTCGTTGTTCGACGTCCACTTCACGGAGACGTCCTCGGCGTCGGCGTGGCACGAGTCGGTGGAGACCTACGAGGTGACCGACGGCTCGGGCACGCTGATCGGCCAGGTGCACCTCGACCTGCATCCCCGCGCCGGCAAATACGGGCACGCGGCGCTGTTCGCGATGGACGCCGGCCGGGCCGGCCGGAGGTTGCCGTCGTGCGCCCTCGTGGCGAACTTCCCGGGTCCGGGCGACCTGATGACACCGGTCGAGGTCCGCACGTTCCTGCACGAGTTCGGCCACGTCATCCACTACGTCCTGGCCGGCCGCGGCCGCTGGTCGGGGCTGAACGGCCTGACCGTCGAGTGGGACTTCGTGGAGACGCCGTCCCAGCTGCTGGAGGAGTGGTTCGCCGACCCGCCGACCCTGGCGTCGTTCGCGGTCCACCACGAGACCGGCCGGCCGTTGCCGGCCGAGCTGGTCTCACGCCTGAAGGCCGCCGAGGCGTTCGGGCGGGGTCTGGAGACCCGGCGCCAGCTGGTGCTGGCCACGCTGAGCCATGACCTGCACACCGCCTCGGGGCCGTTCACTCCCCCGGCCGACATCGCCGCGGCGGCCCACCGCGGGCTGCTGCCCTACCGGCACGTGGACGAGGTCTGGCAGCACCTGAGCTTCCTGCATCTGGCCTGGTATTCGGCCTGCTACTACACCTACCAGTGGTCTCTGGTGATCGCGAAGGACCTGTTCACGGCCTTCACCGGCCCTGGGGTGGCCCGCCGCTACCGCGACCAGATCCTCGCGCCCGGCAGCTCGGCCCCCGCGGCCACCCTCGTGTCCGACTTCCTGGGGCGCCCGCACAACGCCGAGGCCTACCGGGCCTGGCTGTCCAGCCAGCCTGACTAGGCGCCAGGCGCGACCAGCCGGGCCAGGTTGGCCAGGGCCATCCGGGTGCCGGTCTCGTTGTCGGCCGGTGGGACGGCGTCGGGGATGCCCTCGTGGCGGATCGTGACCAGGGTGCCGGCGCCGGAGTCGGCGAGCGTCGTGGTCATCGTCATCGTGCCGCGCAGGGCCGGGTCGGCCGTCTCGAACTCGAACTGTTCGACCACCCGCTCGTCCGGGACGAGCGACAGGAAGCGCCCGTGGTAGGTGTCGGTGTGCTCGGCCGACTTGCCGGTGCTGTCGGGGGCGTCATAGGTCAGCGACACCCGGAAGCGGCCGCCCTCGCGGGCCTCGAACTCGTGCACGTGGCTGCGCATGCCGGCCGGCACCCGCCAGCGCGCGATCGCGTCCGCCTCGGTCAGGGCCCGGTAGACCGCGGCGCGCGGGGCGTCGATGTGGAGCGACTCGGACGTCGAATACATGGGGTCAGCCTATGACGCGGCCCGACCGGTCGATGCGGGGAAACATCGACAGCGGGTCGGCGCGTTCGACGATGCGGTCGCCGATCTGGTGCAGCTGCGCGACCTGGCCGGGGGCGAGGGCGTCGAAGATGTAGTGGCGTACGGCCGCGACGTGGCCGGGTGCGGCCTGCCGGACCGCCTCGAAGCCCTCGTCGGTGAGGATCGCGTTGATGTGGCGGCCGTTCTCCGGTGACGGCTCCCGGCGCACCAGGCCGCGCTCTTCGAGGCGCTTGACCACGTTGGAGAGCCGCGACTGGGAGCCGTTGACGAGGTAGGCCAGCTCGCTCATGCGGGTGGTGCGGCCCTCGCTCATCGACAGGTTGCTGAGCACGAAGTATTCGAACAGGCTCAGGCCGCTGTCGCGCTGGAGTTGAGCGTCGAGCGCGCCGGGCAGCTTGATCATCATCCCGGCCAGAGCCAGCCACGCTGCCTGTTCGCCCTTGTCGAGCCAGCGCGGCTCCTTCTCATCCGCCACCGGCCCAGCGTACTTGAGAGGTGAACGACGTCACTTCAACCTTGATTTCAAGCTTGAAGCCAAGCAGACTTTACTTCGCACAGCAACTAAACCGGAGGAACCCCCATGACCCTGTTCCGACTCGACGCCAGCATCCGCGTCGAAGGCTCGGCCAGCCGCGAGATCGCCGACATCGTCGAGCAGGAGTGGCTCGCCGCCCACCCCGGCGACCGGGTCGAGCGCCGGCACGTCGGCGTCGACGTGATCCCGGCGACCGCCTGGTCCGCCGCGGTCACCGCCGCCTACGTCCCGGCCGAGTCCCGCACCCCCGAGCAGGCCGAAGCCGTCGCTCTGGCCACCACGCTGGTCGACGAGCTGCTGGCGGCCGACGCGATCCTGTTCGCGGTGCCGCTCTACAACTACGGTGTCTCCCAGCACATCAAGACCTACTTCGACCTGATCCTGACCGACCCGCGGGCCAAGGAGTCGGCGCGCATGCTGGCCGGCAAGCCGGTCGTGCTGGCCACGGTGCGCGGCGGGGCGTACGGCGAGGGCACGCCCCGGCACGGCTGGGACCACTCGACGCCGTACCTGCGGCGCGTCCTCGGCGACATCTGGGCGGCCGACCTGACCGTGGTCGAGCGCGAGTTCACGCTGGTCGGGGTCGTGCCCGACCTCGACTCCTTCGCCGGCCTGGCGGCCGAGATGCACCAGGGCGCGCTCGAGGCGGCCCGCGAGGCCGGTCGCGCGCTGGGCGGCCTGGCCCGGGTTTGACCTGACCGGGCAGTTTGATCGGGCCGGGCGGCGGGCACCGGACCGGGATGGACGTTGGTCACACCATCGCGGGCCGGTACCACCTGCTCGAACGGCTCGGCACCGGTGGCATGTCGGTCGTCTGGCGGGCCTCGGACGCGGTCCTCGGCCGCGAGGTAGCGGTCAAGCTGCTCTCGGCCGGCGTGGCCGCCGACCCCGGCCTGCTGCACCAGCTGTACGCCGAGGCCCGCGCGGCGGCCGGCCTACGGCACGCCAACGTGGTCGAGGTCTACGACTACGGCGAGGCGTCCGGCCTGCCCTACGTGGTCATGGAACTGGTCGCCGGCCGCCCGGTGAACGACCTGCTCAGCGCCGGCCCGCTCCCGTGGCGGGTGGCGGTGCTGATCGCGGCCCAGGTGGCGGCGGCGCTGGCGGCGGCCCACGCCCGGGGCGTGGTCCACCGCGACGTGAAGCCGGCCAACGTGATGGTCACGGCGAACGGCGTCAAGCTGGTCGACTTCGGCATCTCGGCCGCCGCCGGCGACCGGGACAGCGATCCCGGCCTGGTCCTGGGAACCCCGGCCTACCTCGCGCCCGAGCGACTCGCCGGCGGCCTGGTGCGGCCGGCAACTGACGTGTACGCGCTGGGACTGCTCCTCTACATGATGGTCGCCGGCCGGCTCCCCTGGCGGGCGTCGACCACCACGCAGATGCTGCGCGCCCACTGGTACCAGGAGCCGGCGCCGCTCCCGGTCGTCGACGGGCTGCCGTCCGAGGTCGTCTCCCTCTGCCACAGCTGCCTGACCAAGGCCCCGGAGGAGCGGCCGTCGGCCGAGACCGTCGCCCACGCCCTGGCCGGCATAGCCGGACTGCCACTGGCGTCGCCGCTCTCCAGCCTCTTCGGAGAGCCGGCGGCGGCCACTGCGGGGGCGCCCCGCTCCGGCTTCGCGCCGCCGGCCGACCGGCCGGGCCCTGATCGCCCGGCGCCTGAGCGCTACATGCCGGCCGAACGCCCAGCGGCGGCCGAACGCCATGCCGCGGACGAGCGCCCAGCGGCCGGCGAGCGCCGCACACCGGCCGAACGCCCAGCGGCAGCCGTTTCGGCCGTGCCGCCCGTCGGGCCCACCGAGATCCTGCCGGCGCGCCCGGCTCCCACGCGGCCGGGCCTGCCCCGCCCCGTCTCGCCGGGCCTCAACTTCCGCCGTCCGGCCGTCCGGCGCACCGCGATCGCCACCGCCGCCGCGCTCGCGGTGACCGCGCCGGCCCTCGCCTGGTGGCTGTCCCGCCCGGACGCGCAAACCCCGGCCGCCGCGGCGGCGGGTCCCCTGTCGAGCGTGACCGCCGAGCCGATCCGCTGCACCGTCCGCTACGCCGTGCAGGACGTCGCCGACGGCCACACCTCGACCGCGCTGACCCTGGTCAACGACGGCACCGCGGCCGTCGACCGCTGGCGGCTCGCGTTCCGGCTGCCGACCGGCCAGCGGCTGATCCACGGCTCCAACGCGACCTGGCACCAGTCCGGCGCCGACGTCCGCGCCGACGGCCGGGTGCTGAGCCCGGGGCACCCGGTGACCACGACGTTCGAGGCCTCCTACGAGGACGCGACCACGCTGCCCGACGGCTTCACCCTCAACGGTGTCGCCTGCCGCTCCGACCTGTCGTTGCGCGGCCACACCACCCCGCCGACCACCGTCGCCGCCACGACGCGTGCCGCCCCACCGGCCCCGCCAAAGCCCGCCACCGACGACAAGCCGGCCAAGGGGCCCGGCCCCGACAAGGGCGGTCACGGTAAGGGAAAGGGCAAAGGCGGCGAGGGCTGAAGCTCCCGACATGTGACCCCGGTCACTTACCGAGGAGTAGCTTGGTTTTGCGTCGTAGCGTCCTCGCCATGCGAAGGTCGGTGCGTGTTCTGTCCGGATTGCTGGTGCTGGTCGCGCTCGGTGGGTGCGACGGCGCGGCCGGGTCGTCCGCCGAGAAGGGCGGCGGCACCCTCACCCTGGCCACTGCGGTGGATATCAACTCGTTCGCGCCCGCCGACTCGCGGGACGCCCATTATGTCCAGTTCTACCAGCCGGTCTACGACTCGCTGATCCGGATCGCGCCCGACGGGTCGTACCAGCCGATGCTGGCCACCGCCTGGCAGTACGACGCGGCCCGGACCGACCTGCGCCTCACGCTGCGCGGCGGGGTCAGCTTCACCGACGGGACGCCGTTCGACGGGAACGCGGTCAAGGCCAACCTCGAGGCGGTGGCCCAGGGCACCGGCACGTCGGCGCCCGCGTTCGCCTCGATCAAGGACATCACGATCTCCGGTAAGACCGGCGTCGACCTGCATCTGAGCCGGCCCGACCCGGGACTGATCCGGCAGCTCGGGCTGCCCGGCGGCATGATGGCCAGCCCCAGGGTGATCGGCACCGAGGCGCTCCGGACGACGCCGGTCGGGACCGGGCCGTACACGCTGGACGCCAAGGCGACCACGCGGACCGTGCAGTACACGTACATCAAGAACCCGAAGTACTGGGACGCCGGCGCCTACCCGTACGACAGGATCGTGCTCAAGCCGATCCTGGACGGCACCGCCCGGCTCAACGCCATCCGGTCGGGGCAGGTCGACGGCGGCATCGGCGACGCGACGACGATCGCGACCGCCAAGGGGGCCGGGCTCAAGGTGCTGCAGTCGCCCGGGCCGGGGTTCCAGGGGCTGTTTCTTCGACCGGGCCGGCAAGATCGTGCCCGAGCTGGCCGACGTGCGGGTACGGCAGGCGATCAACTACGCGATCGACCCGAAGGCCATCCTCGCCACGCTCTCGGACGGCAAGGGCACGCTGACCGGCCAGGTGTTCAACCCGAAGTCGAACGGCTGGGACGCCGCACTGAACGGCGCGTACGCCTATGACCCGGCCAAGGCGAAGGCGCTTCTCGCCCAGGCCGGCGCGGCACAGGGGTTCACGATGAGCATGCCGGTGCCGGTCTATCCGAACCTGCAGCCGCTGCTCACCCAGCAGCTGGCCGCGGTCGGCATCAAAATCAACTGGGTCAACGTGCCCAACGCGCAGACCAACGACCAGTACCTGTCGGGCAAGTTCCCGGTCGTCTGGTATCAGCTGCAGTCGAGCGACCCCTGGCAGGGCATCAACTTCTGGGGCACGAGGTCGGCGCCGTGGAACCCGCTCCACAATGACGACCCGGCCATCGACCAGCAGATCACGGCCGTCCAGCAGAGTGGCGCCGAGCCGGCCGAGCTGCACAGACTGGCCAAGCTCTACATCGACAAGGCGTGGTTCGTCCCGGCCTACTTCCCGGACGCCGTCTACTTCACCTCGGCCAAGGTCGACGCGACCCCGCAGGCGCTGCAGATCGTCCCGTCGATCGCGAACTACAAGCCGGCGAAATGAGGCGGTTCGCCACCGGCGTCGCCCTGATTCTGATCCTCGCCACCGTGACGTTCTTCCTCCTGCGGATCGGCGGCAGCGACGTCGCCCGCACGCTGCTCGGCGAGAACGCCACGCCCGATCAGATCGCCGCCAAAACCGCGGAACTCGGCCTCGATCGGCCGCTTCCGATTCAGTACGCCGGCTGGCTGTCCCACGCCCTGCGCGGCAACCTCGGCACCTCGTGGCTGAGCAACCAGCCGGTCACCACCTCGATCCTCGACCGGCTGCCGGTGACCCTCTCGCTGGCGCTGACCAGCGTGGTGCTGACCGGGCTGCTCAGCGCGCTCCTCGGCGTGCTGGCCGCGACCCGGCGGGGCTGGATCGACCGGTTCCTGCAGGTGCTCGCGGTGGCCGGGTTCGCGATGCCGGGCGCCTGGCTGGCCCTGCTGCTGATCCTGCTCGCCGCGATCCGCCTGAGGTGGCTGCCGGCGACCGGATATGTCCCGCTGGCCGAGTCCCCCACCGGCTGGGCCCGGTCGCTGATCCTGCCCGTGCTCGCCCTCTCGGTCAGTGCCGTGGCCTCGACCGCCCAGCAGGTACGGACGGCGATGATCGCGACGCTGGACCAGGACTACGTGCGTACGCTGCGGAGCCGCGGCCTGGGCGAATGCAGCGTGGTCTGGAAGCACGCCCTGCGCAACGCCGCGCCGAACGCGCTGACGGTGCTCTCGTTGCACTTCATCGCGATGCTCGGCAGCACGGTGGTGATCGAGCAGATCTTCGCGCTGCCCGGCATCGGCTCGCTGGTGCTGCAGGCGACGGTCGGCGGCGACAACCCGACCGTGCTCGGCGTGGTGATCGCGATGGTCCTGGTCGTGGTGCTGGTCAACGTCGTCCTCGACCTGGTCAACGCGGCCCTGAACCCGAAGGTGCGGACGAGATGAGACGACTGCTGCGCAACCCGCTGGCCGTGGCCGCGCTCGTGGTCCTGCTGTTCGTGCTGGTCGTAACCGTGTTCGCGCCCGTGTTCGCCCCCGACGACCCCAACCGGGTGATCGCCGGCCTGGCCCGGGCGAACCCGTCCGCCGCGCACTGGATGGGCGGCGACGGCGCCGGACGCGACGTGCTCTCCCGGCTCTGCTTCGGCGGCCGCACCACGCTGCTCGGCGCCGTGGTCACGCTGGTCGTGGCGATCCTCTGCGGGGTGCTGGCGGGGCTGGTCGCGGGCTACTTCGGCGGCTGGTTCGACGGGCTCGGCGGCTGGTTCGCCACGATGCTCCAGGCGATCCCGGGGCTGGTCCTCCTGATGGCACTGATCGCGGCGGCCGGCCCGCGTACGGTCCCGGTGATGGCCGTCTTCGGCGTGCTGCTCGCCCCCGGGTTCTTCCGGCTGACCCGCACCGCGGTCCGGCAGGTCCGCGGCGAGCTCTACCTGGACGCGGCCCGGGTCTCCGGGCTGCGCGACGCCCGGATCGTCCGCCGGCACGTGCTGCCGGTGATCCGCACGCCGATCATCATCCAGGCGTCGATCAGCGCCGGCATCGCGGTGCTGATCCAGACCGGTCTGCAGTTCCTCGGGCTCGGCGACACGACCGTGGCGAGCTGGGGGCAGATGCTGGCCGACGCGTTCACCAACATCTATGCCGCGCCCTATCTCGTGCTCTGGCCCGGGCTGGCGATCGGCCTGACCGTGGCCGCGCTGGCCGTGCTCGGCTCGGCGATCGGCGACGAGGCCACGGCCGTGCCGCCGCCGGTCCGGCGCCGGGAGATCGGCACACTGACCGACGGACCGATGCTCCGGGTGACCGGCCTGACCGTCAGTTACCAGGACCGCCGGGTGGTCGACGACATCTCGTTCGCGATCGGCGCCGGCGAGGTCCTCGGGCTGGTCGGGGAGTCGGGTTCGGGAAAGACCCAGACCGTGCTGACGATCCTCGGGCTGCTGCCCGCCACCGCCACCACGACCGGCACGGTCGCCGTCGGGGGGCGCGGGCGGCGACTCGGCGGCCGGATCGCGTACGTTCCGCAGGAGCCGATGTCCAACCTGGACCCGTCCTTCACGATCGGAGCGCAACTCACCGAGCCGCTGCGGGCGGTGGCGAAGATGTCCCGCGCTCAGGCGCGGCGGCGGGCGCTGGAGCTGCTGGAGAAGGTCGGCATCGGCGATCCGCGGCGGGTCTACGCCAGCTATCCGCACCAGATCAGCGGCGGCATGGCCCAGCGCGTGCTGATCGCCGGAGCGGTCGCCGGCGAGCCGGACCTGCTGATCGCCGACGAGCCGACCAGCGCACTCGACGTCACCGTCCAGGCCGACATCCTCGACCTGCTGCGCGACCTGCAGAAGGAACGCGGCATGTCGATGCTGATGGTGACCCACGACTTCGGTGTCGTGGCCGACATCTGCGACCGGGTGGCGGTCATGCGGCACGGCCGGATCGTCGAGCAAGATGACGTACGCGCGACGTTCGCCCACCCGGGCCACGACTACACCCGCACCCTGCTGGAGGCCGGTTTGCACGACACCGCACCGAGGCCCGCGCTATGAGCGACCCTCAGACCGCCGACCTGCTGGCCGTCGAGCATCTCGGCGTCGACTATCCGGTCCGCGGCCGCGGAAAGGAGCCGGTGCGGGCGCTGCGCGACGTGTCGCTGACCGTCCGGCCGGGCGAATGCCTCGGCCTGGTCGGCGAATCCGGCTCCGGCAAGACCACGCTCGGCCGCGCGATCCTCGGCCTGGTCCGGCCGTCGTCGGGGCGGATCGTCTACGACGGGCAGGACATCACGTCGCTGCCCAAGAACAGCAGACGGGCGCTCAGCAGCGAGATCCAGGTCGTGTTCCAGGACCCGTACAGCTCCCTCAACCCGGCCCTGCCGGTGGCCGCGATCCTCGCCGAACCACTCGAGGTGGCCGGGGCGAGCCGGGCCGAGGCCCGCGAGCGCATCCGGCAGGTCCTCGACGACGTCGGCCTGCCGCCGGACACCGCGGGGCGGCTACCCCGGGCGTTCAGCGGCGGCCAGCGGCAGCGCATCGCGATCGCCCGGGCACTCGTGCGGCGGCCCCGGCTGGTGGTGTGCGACGAGCCGGTCAGCGCGCTCGACCTGTCGACCCAGGCCCGGGTCCTCGACCTGCTGGTCGACGTGCAGCGGCGGACCGGCGTGGCCTACCTGTTCATCTCGCACGACCTCGACGTGATCCGCCACGTCAGCCACCGGGCGGCGGTGCTGCGGCACGGCGAGATCGTCGAGTCCGGCCCGGCCGACGACGTGACGCGGCGGCCGCACCACGCGTACACGAAAAGGCTGATGCTCTCCTCGCCGGTCGCCGACCCCGACCGGCAGGCCCGGCGGCGCGCGGGGCGCCGCCCCCCCCGAAAGGCGGCCGGA
>NZ_JBFBAD010000228.1:0-10270 GCF_040682075.1 Actinoplanes sp. NPDC051411
CGACAGCACGACGGCCACCGCCTCGACCGCCTCCCGCACGGCGGAAGCGGCCGCGGGGGGCGCGGCGGGCGCCGCGCGGGGGGCGGGGGGGGGCGGCCCCCCCCCCCCACACCCGGATCCGCCGGACAGCGGGCCAGCTGACCGACGCGTGGCAGACCGTGCCTGTTCAGCCGCGGCGGCGTGCATCGCTCGGGATCAGCTTCCGCCCGCTGCAGGCCGAGGCGTTCGGTCTGGACCCGGACGACGCCCTGCGGGAGCTGCTCACGTTCCCGTTCGAGACGGTACGCCTGGCCGCGTACTGGGATCGGATCGAGACGGCGCCCGACAAGTACGACTTCGCCGCGCTGGACCGGCAGGTCGAGGCCGCCGAGGACGCCGGCAAACGGATCATCCTGTGTGCCGGAGCGGTCAAGACCTTCGGCTATCCCGAGTTCTTCGTGCCCCCTCATCACCTGCCCACGCCGCTGCCCGAGGGTGTCCTCATCACCCCGCAGACGCACGGCGCCCTCCTCGACGCGGCCTGCGCCTTCCTGTCCACCGTCGTCGCCCGTTACCGCGGCCGTCCCGCAGTGACGACCTGGCAGGTGGAGCACGAGGCAACCGACCCCCTCGGCATGGAGCACTCGTGGCGGCTGTCCCAGGAATTCGTGGCGGCCGAGGTCGCCGCGGTCCGGGCCGCCGACCCGAGCCGGCCGGTGCTGCTCAACGGGTTCCTGCCGATGTCGGCCGCCGTGGCGGCACAGCAGTGGTGGCGCACCCGCGACCAGGGCGACTCGCTGGTCGTCGCCGAGCAGCTGGCCGATGTGATCGGCCTGGACGTCTACCCGAGGCACGCGGTTCTCGCCCTCGGCCGCCGAAGCGTCTACCTGGACGGCAGCCGCAGCCCGTGGCAGACGTGGCGGCCCGCGCGCATCGCCCGGCGGTGCCGCGCCGGCGGGCGGCGGCTGCTGGTCGCCGAGGGTCAGGCCGAGCCGTGGGAGGCGGTCACCGTGCCGCCCAGCCCGGAGGCCGGCGCGATGTCCAGCTGCCCGCCGGAACGGCTGATCACCAACTACAACGTCTGCCTGCGCCAAGCCGACCGGCTCGGTGTCGCCCTGGACGACTATCTCTTCTGGGGCGCCGAGTACTGGCTGCTCCGCGACCGCCACGGCGACTCGCGTTATCTGTCGGCCTTCGCCCGAGTGCTCACCACCTCTTGACCGGTCAGCGGTGGCGCTCCCGGTGGTCGAAGACCACGACACCCACGCCGAGCAGCACCGCGGTCAGGACGATCAGCACGACCGAATCGACGGCCGGGCCGGCCACCACGACCTGGTCGTACCCGGGACTTCCGGCAAAGTACACCGACCGCATCAGGCCGACGGCGTAGCGGAGCGGCATCGCCCACGCGATGACGTCCAAATAGCCCGGCAGGTCGTGCAGCGGTGCGAGCACACCGGCCAGCACGTACTGCGGGATGATGAAGAACTGGAAGATGTCCATGGCCGACCGCTGGTTCGGCGTGACAGCCAGAACGACCAGCCCGAACGCACCACCCAGCAGGCAACAGAGCAGTCCGGTCAGGGCCATCACGCCGATCCGGTCCGGTGACGTCCGCACCCCGATCAGTGCGGCGACCAGCAGCACGCAGAGGCCCTGGAACACCGCGACGGCGGACTCGCCGATGATCTTGCCGAACAGCAGCGTGAACCGGCTGACCGGAGCGACGAACAGTTCGGCGGTGAAGTCGTTCTCCCGGTCCTGCGCGATGGAGATCATGCCGGCCGCAGTGGACTGGAAGAGCGTGGCGGCGAGCACGCCCGTAAAGGCCAGAGCGACCGCGTCCAGGCCGGTGACCACGCCGACGGACGACTGGAGCACGTTGCCCAGACCGACGATCAGCAGGATCGGGAAGGCCAGGTTGACCGCGAGGCGAGGCCGGTCCCGCAGCAGCTTGACCAGATCACGCTGGGCGATGCCGAGCAGGGCGGCCGACTCGTGGCCGAGGCGGTTCATTCCCGGCTCCGGTCGAGCAGTTCCAGGTACGCCTCCTCCAATGTGGCCCGCACCTGCCGCCCGGTCACCTCGCCCGGGGTGCCCGATTCGGCGATCCGCCCATCGATCAGGACGTAGACCGCGTCCGCCGGCTCGGCCTCCTCCAGGTAGTGCGTGGTGAGCAGCACGGTGGTGCCGTCCTCGGCTCGGATGCGGTCGATGTGGCGCCACAGGTCCCGGCGCGCCTGCGGGTCGAGCCCGGTGGTCGGCTCATCCAGGAACAGCACGCGTGGCCTGTGCATGAGCGACCGGACCAGTTCCAGCCGCCGGCGTAGACCCCCGGAGAGGGTGCCGGCTCGGTGGCGCAAAATGTCGCCGAGCCCGAGCACCCCGGCCAGCTCCCCGACCTGCCGGCGGTAGTCCGCCGATGTCAGCCGATAGGCCGGCCGCCACGGATAGAGGCCATAGAGCGCGCAGTGCAGCCGGATGTTTTCCTCCGCGGTCAGGTTGAGGTCGAGCGAGGAATGCTGGAACACCACCCCGATCTCGCGGCGGACCGCGGCGCGTTCGGTCCGGACGTCCCGCCCGGCGACGAGGGCCCGGCCGTCGGTGTGGCTCAACATTGTGGTGAGTACGCCGATCGTGGTGCTCTTGCCGGCGCCGTTCGGCCCGAGCAGGCAGACGAAGGCCCCGTCGGGAACGGCGAACGAGATGCCGTCCACCGCGTTCCGGTCCGCGTGGCGGTAGCGTTTGACCAGACCATCCACCTCGATCGCGGCGGTCACCGCCGACCGGCGCCGGAGTCTCGGGCGCGGCGGTAGCGACGATCCCAGCCGAACCGGCGCGCGAGCCGGACGACCGGCTGCAGAGCCGCGGCGACCAGGGACGGCGGCAACACGGGGGCCCGCACCTCGGCGGCGAAGTCGCGGACGAACAGCGCGAGATCGATCAGATGCGGCAGCCGGCGGCCCGCGGCGACCTGATTCCGCCCCAGTGCGGCCGCGGTGGCCAGCAACTCTTCCATATTCAGGGCCGGCTCGGTGCGCACGGCCACGTGCACCGTCTCGCGCCCGGCGTTGGCGAAGTGGTGCACGGTGTTGGCGGCGACACGGACCTGGTCGCCCGGCCCGGCGATCACCCGCCGCAGCCCGATGCGGAACCGCAGCCGTCCCTCCAGCACGGTGAAGGTCTCCACCTGGCCCGGGTGGCAGTGGCTGCTCGGAACCCGGCCGCCGGGCGCCAGGAACAGATCCCACTCCATAAGCTTGCCATCGGTCTCCGCAGCCGCCGTCCGGATGACGATCCGCTCACCGCTGACCGGGTTCTCGATGACTCGTTCCGCCGCCGGCATGACCACCTCCACGCGATCGAGTTGCACACGATCCGCCAATCGCCTCCACCGTATGAATCCGCACCGCCCGCCGTCGTCAGCGTGAGGACGTAGACGACGTACGTCCGAGGTCGACCGGTGCGCGGCATCGGGGACTCTCCCGGTCAAATCCTCTGACAAGTCATTTGCCGCCGCACCGACGGGCGTCCGCCACGCTGCGGCGCGGTGCTGGCCCGGTCCCGCCGGAACCCGGCTTCAGGCGTGGAGCGGCTGGCCCTCGTACCGGACCCGTGTGGGACCCGACGCGGTGTCATCCGAAGGGTTGAGTCGACCGTCCCGGATACCGCGAAGGTTGACAGGACAGTGCGTTCCTTTGCCGGCTGGCTTCCGGCCTCGTCGTCCCTAACGTCATTGCCATGACCGAGATGGCGATACGAACCAGCGGGTTGACAAAGCAGTTCGGGAGGCGGGTGGCGGTCGACGGCATCGACCTCGAAGTGCCGGGTGGTTGCGCCTTCGGGCTACTCGGTGTCAATGGAGCCGGCAAGACCACCCTGATCAGGATGCTGCTCGGGCTGACACCGGTGACGTCGGGCCGGATGTGGTTGTCGGGTTTGCCGGTGCCCGCGCGGCGAGGAGAGGCGCTACGGCGGGTCGGCGCGATCGTCGAGGAACCTGGTTTCCACGCGCACCTCAGTGGCCGGGACAATCTGCGGGCCGCGGCGGCGTTCCGCGACAAGGCCGCGGGGGGCCGGATCGAGGCGGTGCTGGACCGCGTTGGGCTCAGCGAACGTGGTGGAGATCGTGTCGGTGGCTACTCCCTCGGGATGCGGCAGCGCCTGGGCGTCGCCCGATGTCTGCTAAACGACCCAACGTTGCTGATCCTCGACGAGCCCAGCAACGGGCTTGATCCCACCGGCATCCACGAGATGCGCGGGCTGATCCGCTCCTTCGTCGCCGAGGGACGCACCGTGGTGGTCAGCTCGCACCTACTCGATGAGGTCGAGCGGACCTGTGACCTCGTCGCGATTGTCGACCGCGGACGTCTCGTCGCGCAGGGGCCGATACCGGAACTCGCCCGTGGCACCACGTTGGAGGAGCGCTTCCTCGAGCTTACTTCCCAGCTACGCGCGGCCTGAAGGAGACAGTGATGGATACGCTTCGTATGGTCGGCGCGGAATTGCTCAAGCTGCGTCGCCGTTCCCTGATCGCCTGGACAGGCGCCCTCACCTTGGGCTCCAGTATCGGGTTCGCCGCAGTGAACACCGTTCGCCACCACCTCGACCCGGTCCACTACGGCCCAGCCGGAGGCGTCACGAACCTGACCCACGCCATGCAGATACTCGCCTACCTCGGTACCGTCGCGGCGGTTCTGCTCGGCACCACCGCCGGCGGCCAGGACCGTGCCAGCGGGGTGTTCCGCGATCTCGCGACTGCTGGAGCACATGACCAGCTTCGGCGCGGCGCGGCAACTACTGCCTTCCTCGGCGATCGACCGTATTCTGCCCGACATGGGGCAACCCCGCACAGTTCCGATGGCGATGCTGACCGCCGCGTTCGTACTCCTGGGTTGGGCTGCCGCAATGACGGTGGTCGGCGCCTGGAAGACCGCCGTCACCGATGCCTGAACCGTTCTGGCGCAGCGAACGCGTCGTCGACCGGCTGGTCGCCGGCGCCTTCGGCGCACTCGCCGTCGTCGAGACAGGAGTCGAGACGCAGGCCGGCACCGCCACACCGCGGCTGGTCCTGATCTTCGCGGCCGGGGTTGCGGCAGCGGTGCTGCTGCTGTGGCGGCGACAGATCCCGGTCACCGTCGTACTGGGCACCGCCACCTGCGCCGCTCTGGTCTCGGCCGCTGTCAGCCACCCCGCCGTCGGGCCACTCGCCCCGGCAGTCGCGCTGTATACCCTCGCCACGCTCGGCGGCTGGCGACGCACCGCGCTCGTCGGTGCAGCGACGCTGGTGGTATTGGTGGTGGCGTTCGCGGCGCGACGGGGTCCGCTCGGTGCCCCGTTCACTCAATCGGGACTGGTGCTCGGCGCGGCCGCGTTGATCGGCCTGTACGCCGGCGGGCAACGGCAGATCTCGATCGCCCTCGCCGCGAAGGCCGCACAGCTGAAAAGGGAACAGAATCTCCTCGCCCGCGAGGCGGTCCTCACCGAGCGGGTCTGGATCGCCCGGGAACTCCACGACGTCATCGGCCACCACGTCAGTCTCCTGGTCGTCCAGGCCGGCGCGGTACGTTCAACCATTCCGAACGACCATCCGGCCCGACCGGTATGCGACAGCATGATCCTCGGCGGTAAAGAGGCGATGACCGAGATGCGACGAATGGTCGACCTGCTGCGTCCCACCGGGGACACTCCCGACGTACGAGACGGGTTTGGGCCACCGCCGAGCCTGGCCGACATACCGGCCCTCTGCGACCAACTTCGCCAAGCCGGTCTGCGCCTGGAACTCGTGATGCCCGGCGAGTGCGCATTGCGACCCTCCGCGTCCGTCGCGGCCTACCGCATCGTGCAGGAAGCCCTCACCAACGTCCTCAAACACGCCGGCCCCGTAGCCACCCGTGTACGCATCCATCGCCACGCCGATACGCTGGATCTGCGGATCACCAACGCCGCCGGCCGGGCGACCAGCACCTCGATCGGCGGCGCGCGACCTGGCCACGGCCAGGACGGCATGCGTCAACGTGCCCGCCTCTTCAGCGGCGACTTCCTCGCCGGCCCTGTTCCCGACGGCGGCTACGCCGTCCACGCCACCCTCAACCTGGGCGATCACGGATGATCCGGGTACTGATCGTCGACGACCAGGCACTGATGCGCCAAGGCTTTCGCATGATCCTGTCCGCCCAATCCGATATCGAGGTCGTCGGCGAGGCCGACAACGGCACCACCGCGGTACGTCAGACAGCTGCCCTGCAGCCCGACGTCGTACTCATGGACATCCAAATGCCCGTCCTGGACGGCATTGCCGCCACCCGGGCTTTGAAGGACACCCGCGTCCTGATCCTCACCACCTTCGGCAGCGACGACCACGTCGCCGCCGCGCTGCAAGCCGGCGCCAGCGGCTTCCTCCTCAAAGACACCACACCCGATCAACTGATCCACGCCGTCCGCGTCATCGCCGCCGGAGACGCCCTGCTCGACCCGGCCATCACCCGCAACCTGATCCGACGCGCGCTGCCTGCCCTTACCCACTCCACCCCGGCTCCCCAGTTCGACCTACTCAGCAGCCGCGAGTCAGAGGTCCTGCGGCTACTCGCACAAGGCATGTCCAACGCAGAAATCGCCACCTCTCTGCACCTCAGTGAAGCCACGGTGAAAACCCACATCAGCCGCATGCTCACCAAACTCGGCCTCCGCGACCGCGTCCAAGCGGTCGTCGCCGCATACCAAAACGGCGTTATCCAGTAGCCCGGCAGCATGCGCGCTAAAGTCCGATGCCGATCAGACTGAGATCACCGCAGACCAGCCGCGCACGGGCTGGGTGCTGCTGAAGCGGCCGATGTCCTGGTAGATCGCGTCGCCGTGTTCAGCCAAGGTCGCGCCGAACCGTTCGGCGTCCGCGATCCAGAAGTACGCGGCCGCGGTGAAAGGCGGCGGTGGTGCTCCGGGTGTGGTGAGTGCCCGATGCACTTCCCATCGGACGCAGTTGTCGCCGAGCATCCCGGCGAACATGGGCGCGTGCCCGGTCAGAAAGTATTCGATGTCGAAGCCGTCGATATCGGGGGATAGACAACTGAAGCGCAGAACATCGGTCGCTCGTCTCCTTCTCGGGACACGGAGATCTCTCGGTAAGCCGAGGCTTACGTTAGCCGAGACTTACGGATAAGCCCAGACATCCGGATCGGCCGAGATTGCTGGGCCGATTGGTGACGTCAGCGGTTGGCCGCGACGACCGGCGGCGTGAAGGTCTCGTGCTGCGCGACTGCCGGCCGGCGTCCGCCGGTCAGGAGGGCGGCGACCGTGCCAAGGGCGGAGATCGCGGCGCAGGCCCAGATCGCGTGGGTGAAGCCGGCCGCGAACGTTGCCGCGGTGGCGTAGCCGCCGGTGTGGGCGAAGACGGTGGCGGCCAGGGCGACGCCGAGGATCCCGCCGAGCTCGCGGACGCTGCCGTTGACGCCGGCCGCGACGCCCATCCGCTCGGCGGGCACCGCCGAGACGACCTCGCTCGACACGGTCGGGAAGACGAACGCCAGGCCGATCCCGGACAGCACCAGCGGCGCGCACAGCACGAGGTAGGCCGTCGACGCGTGCACAACCAGCGCGAACCAGGCCATGCCGAGGGTCTGCAGCACCATGCCGGCGACCAGGAATGGACGATTGCCGCGCCGGGTGGCGAGGGCGCCGACCAGCGGGGCGATCAGGAGGCTCGGCAGCGGCCACGGGACAAAGCGCAGCGCGGCGGCGAACGGGCCGGCATGCTGGGCGATCTGGAAGAACTGCGACATGAGGAACACGCCGCCGGCCAGGCTGGCATAGATGGCGAAGCTCACGCCGTTGGCCGCGCTGAAGCTGCGGATCGCGAACAGGCCGGTCGGCATCATCGGGAACCGCGCGCGGTGCTCGGCAAGTATGAAAGCGCACAGCAGGAACGCCCCGGCGACCAGCGGTAGCCAGACCGAGGCGTCGGCCCAGCCGTGCGTCGACCGCACCAGTCCCCAGGCCAGGCCCAGACAACCGGCCGACACCAGAACGAGACCCCGGGCGTCGAGTGGATGCCGTGGCCCGTAGGTCTCGGTCACGACGAGCCCGGCGAGCATCGCCACGGTCAGCGCGATCGGCACGTTCACCCAGAAGATGCCCCGCCAGCCGGCCAGTTCCAGCAGACCCCCGCCAGCCAGCGGGCCGAGCACTCCGCCGGCCCCGAGCAGCGCACCCCAGATCCCGATCGCCCGTCCCCGGGTCGCCGGCGGATAGGCCTCGCTGATCACCGTCAGGGTAAGCGGCATGACGACGGCGGCCGCGCCGCCCTGCACCGCCCGGGCTGCGATGAGCCAGCCAAGACCGGGGGCCAGCGCCGCACCGGCCGAGGAGACCGCGAACGCGACCAGGCCGAGGCCAAGCAGCCGGCGACGCCCGAACCGATCGCCCAACCCGGCCGCGGTGATCAACAGACAGGCGAACGTCAGGTAGTACGCGTTCATCGTCCACTCCAGCTGCCCAACCGACCCGCCGAGGCGGGCGTGCAGCGTGGGCAGCGCGGTCGTGACCACCATCGTGTCGAGGCTGGTCATAAAGGCCGCGACCGAAGCGACGGCAAGCGTCGCTCCAGGACGGCGCGAGAGAGCAACCATCAGATTCCCTTCCCAGAGATGCAACCATCGGTTGCAATGTGCCGCACCAAGTCCTAACATGCAACAATCGGTTGCGCAAGAGGAAGGGCATGAAGTCCATGGAGTACGGGTCGTTGGTCAAGGAGATCCACATCGCCGCGTCGCCGGCGGTCGTCTACGAGGTGATCAGCACCCCGGAGCACATCCGGCAGTGGTGGACCGATGACGCCGAATTCGCCCTGGTCGCCGGCGGTACCGGCACGCTGACGTTCAGCAACCGCGCCCGCACGCGCCCGGGTGTGGTGCCGCTGACCGTGCTGGAGGCGGTACCCGGCAAACGGTTCGTGTTCCGCTGGGACTACGGCAGCGACCCGGCACCGACGCCGGAGAACTCCCTGCTGGTCACATTCGAGCTGATCGCCGACGGTGACGGCACGCTGTTGCGGGTGACCGAGGACGGCTTCCGGGAACGCGGCCGGGAGGCCACTGTCCTCGAGGACTACTACCGGCGCCACGACGACGGCTGGGACGTCCACCTGGCCGATCTACGCATGTATACCGAGTTGACGGCCGCCCTGCGGTGAGCATCGACGTCGACGACGAGCTGTGGGCCGCGATCGGCGACCCTATCCGCCGCCGCCTGCTCGACCTGCTGCTGGCCGGCGCCCCCGGCGCGGCGACTGGACTGAGCCGGGAACCTCCGGTCTCCCGCCAGGCGGCGGCCAAGCACCTTGCCGTGCTGTACCGCGCGGGCCCGGTCGGTCCGCAACGGACCGGCAGAGAGGTGAGGTATCGCGTGGACGCCGAGCAGTTCGCCCGAGCGAGCGCGCAACTGGCCGCCGCGAACCAGACCTGGGACACCCGCTTACGCCGCATCCGTGCGCTCGCCGAAGCGATCGAACAGAAAACCAGAACTGACCCCCGGCGCCAACAGCATCGGCATCCTCATCCTGATCGACGGGCTGCAGCAGCGATGACCCCTCAACGAATCTCGCCGGCGGCACCCCGCGGACGATTCAGTGTGCGGCGGATGGCCGCGATCGACATGTGCGGACCGCACGGCAGCCGGTTTCGGCGTCGGATCGTGACCGCCGAGTTCATCGGTGTACCGCTGCTGGCCACGGCTCTCGGCGCGCTGTTGCTCGCCCACGGAGCCTCGGCGGTGTGGAGCATCGAGGTGCTCGGGGCTGCCTTGAACTACGTCCCCCTCGCCGTGCACGCGATGCGGATGGTGCGCTCCACCCGTCTCGAAGCCGAACTGGCCGGCGTCGACACATATCGCGAACTGCGACGGTACGGGCCGGCAACCCTTCTGCTGTTCGTTCCGGGCCTGATTCTCCTACTCGGATTGCGGACCGGTGACTGGACCCGACCGATACCGGCCGACAGCTGAACCCTACCGGACAAAAGCCCACCCCCACCCACGCCAAGACGCTTAATCAATGACGCGGCACCTTTGCCCGAACCGAAAGGAACTCGATTATGGGGACGCTTCCCGAGAACGAATGGGGCGAACGGATGCGCCGCCGCCTGCTCGACGAAAAGATCATCTGGCTGACGGTCACCGACAGCACCAGCAGACCACAGCCGAACTGAGATTCCCCCGTATGCCGGACACCCGAGGTGTGGGGTCAACGGTCGTGATCTGACGGGGTGTGGAGCTTCTCGAACTCGATCGGGCTGCGCAT
>NZ_JBFBAD010000229.1:0-10034 GCF_040682075.1 Actinoplanes sp. NPDC051411
CCCGCCCCTCTGCCTCTCTAGAGCTACGACCCCCTCGGCGGGGAAATCAGCGCCAAGCCGACACCGCCGATCGCCGCGCAGGCGAGCGCCGCGTGCCGGGTGCCCGGCACGTCCAGGCCGATGTACGGCACGTCGCGCCGGGCGAGCTCGGCCGCGGCGGCCGCCACCATGGCCCGGCCGTGGCCGCGCCGCCGTTCCTCCGGGAGCACCTCGATGTGGCTGACCACGCCGACGGCGGGGTGCTGGGGTTTCGGCAGTCCGAACCAGATCCAGCCGATGCGCCGGCCGCCGGAGTAGGCGGCGCGGACGCACACGCCGGGGGCGTCGAGCCCGTCCGGCGCGATCTGCCGCACATAGCCCCGCGCCTGCTCGATGCCCGCCTCGGGGTCGCGGGCCACGCCGTGCGGGTCGGTCGCGACCAGCCCGTCGATCAGCTCGGCCGCCACGTCGGCCGGGACCGGCCGCAGCTCGACACCCTCAGCCGGCGCCGCCTGACGGTCCGGCCCGGCGCCCGCTTCCGCCCGCGCGGCCTGTGGGTCTGAGCCGGCGTCCGCTTTCGCCCGCGCGGCCTGGGGGTCTGGGCCGGCGGCCATTTCCGCCCGCGCCGGCCGGGGGTCGGAGCCGGCGGCGGGCCCGGTTCCCGGGGTGGCCGGGCGCTGCCAGATCTGGTTGAGGATGCCGTAGCCCAAGCGGGTGTACAGGCGTTGAGCACCCGTGTTGTGCCCGAAGACGTGCAGCCCGAGCCGGGCCGTCCCGCGCCGGCGCAGGTCGTCCTCGGCGGCGAGCATCATGCGGCTGCCGACGCCCCGGGACCGGGCCTCCGGCTGCACCTCGATCACGCCGACCCAGGCCATGCCGGGATGAGAGAGCCCGGCCGCCACGATCCAGATGAAGCCGACCTCGGTGCCGTCGCCGTCGACCGCCTTGCGCAGGATCTGGCCCGGGGTGTCGACGCCGCCCGGCAGCATCACGTCGAGTTGCCGGGCCGACTCCGCCTCGGCCTGCTCCGGCGTGATGCCCGAGCTTTCGACCAGCTCGTCGGCGAACACGGCGATCAGCCGGGGGCGGCGCCGCTCGAAGTCGTCCGCGGACAGTGGTCGCAAGTCGACGGTCATGTCCGGGACCCTTTCATGGCCACCTCCGGAGTCGCGACCCCGCCCCTGTCCAGCGTTCGTCAGATGTCCGACGGATCGACGGTCGTGAGTTCTGTCGGGTCGGCGACGGATGTTAGCTTGACCAGCAGGGACCACCTGCGTACTGCTGGTCACAGGGGGCGGCCTTGACCGAGCACGACCTCTTCGGGGCCCACTATCGGACGACCCGGCACCCGGTGATCGGGATCGACCTCGGCACCACGACCTGCGTGGCGGCGCTGGCCGGCGACGACGGGCGGGTGGTCGTGCTGCCGCCGCTGGCCGCGGTGGTCGGCCAGGATCGGGCCGGCCAGGTGACGGTCGGCCGGCTCACGGTCGGGCGGCGGTCGGTCGGCGAGACCGGTGCGGTGATCGCCGGCATCAAGCGCGAGCTCGGGTCCAACCGGCGCGTCCGGTTCCGGGGCCGCGAATACCAGCCGCACGAGCTCTGCGCGTACCTGCTGATCGAGCTCAAGCGCCGGGCCGAGGCACTGATCGGCGAACCGGTGCACGAGGCCGTGATCACTGTTCCGACGACGTACGCGGAAGCCCAGCGCAAGGCGATCACCGAGGCCGCCGGCCTCGCCCAGCTGACCGTGCGCCGCCTGCTCGAGGAGCCGGTGGCGGCGGCCGTGGCCGTCGGCGCCGAGCGGCCGGGCACGTTCGCCATCTACGACCTGGGCGGCGGCACCTTCGACGCGGCGATCGTGGAGGCCGGCCCGGACGGCGTGAGCGTGCTCGGCACGGCCGGTGACCCGCGGCTGGGCGGCGACGACTTCGACGAGCGGGTGGTCGGCTATGCCCTGCGGCAGATCCGCGAGCGCTATCACGTCGACCTCAGCCAGGACGATCGCATCCGCGACCGCATCCGGGCCGAGGCCGAGATCCGCAAGCGCGAGCTCGACACGGCCGAGACGACGACCCTCGAGCTGCCCCGGTTGACCGCGACGGTGAACGCGTCGGTGCAGCTTCCGCGCCGGGTGTTCGAGTCGATGATCGAGCCCGACCTCGACCGCACCTTCGACTGCCTGAGCGCGGCAGCGCGGGACGCGAGCGGGGCGCCGGTCGACGAGGTGCTGCTGGTCGGTGGCTCGACCCGGATGCCGTTGATCCGGCGACGCCTGGCCGGGCACCTCGGGCTGGCCCGCATCCGCTGCGATCTCGACCCGGAGGAGCTGGTGGCCCGCGGGGCCGCGATGGTCGCCCACAGCCTGCCGCCGGCCTCGCTCGAGATCGGGCCGCTCGGCCTGCGCAGCGCCAACCTGCGGCTGCGCTCGGAGATGGCGGTGCCCGAGAGCGAGCCGGCCGACGAGGCCGCCGACTCCGACCTGGCCGGGACGCTGCCGGCGCCACCGGCCGAGACCCCGGCCGATTTCCGCCCGGCCGCCCAGCGGGCCCACGACCTGCTGACCCAGTCTCCGCCGGAGGCGCTGCCCGAGTTGCGGTCCGCCTACCGCGCCCTGATCGTGGCGATCCGGCTCGCCGACCCCGACGCCCGCCTGCACGAGCTGGGCGCGACGCTCAGCGCCGAGCTGTCCACCTTGGATCCCGCGCCCTAGGGACCATCACCGATTGAACGTAGTGAAAGCGGGCCCCTAGCGTCCTTGGGCATGGGGATCCTCGACCACCTGCTGGGTGGCCTGCCGCCGGTGCTGGTCTATCTGGTCGTCGGGGGACTGGTGGCGGCCGAGTCGGCCGTGGTGGCGGGGCTGGTGCTGCCGGCGGCCACCGCCCTGATCGCGATCGGCCTGCTGGCCAACGCGGGGACGGTGCGGGTGGTGCCGGCGGCGGTTACGGGGGTGGTCGCGGCCTGGGCCGGGGGGAGTCTGGCCTATCGGTCGGGCCGCCGGCACGGGCCGCGACTGCGTACGACCCGGCTCGGGCGGTGGATCGGGGACAAGAGGTGGGAGCGGGCCGAGCGGCTGTTCACCCGGTTCGGCGGGCGGGCGATCTTCATGGCCCAGTGGATCGTGGGGGCCCGCACGCTGGTGCCGAGACTGGCGGGCATGAACGGGGTGTCGTACCGGCGGTTCATCGTCTGGCAGATGCCGTCGGCGGTGTTGTGGTCGGGCTGGATGGTGGGGGCCAGCTATGCCGCCGGGGCGTCGTACGACCTGTTGGCGGCCCGCGCCGGCCGGGCCGGGGGTGCGCTCGCGGTGCTGGTCGTGCTCATCGTCGCGCTGGTGCTCGCCGGGCGGTGGCTGGGGCGGCACCCGACGGTGGTGCACCGCTCGAACGGGCGGGCGTTCATCAGCTTCGGGCGGCTGAAGTTCCCGCGCACCGCGGCCGCGCCGCTGGTCGATCTGGTGCTCAGCGTGACCGCCCTGTGCGTGCTGGCAACCGTGCTGGTGCTGGTGATTCCCCTGATCATGCGGTTCAGCGGACTGTCCGCGGTGGACAGCGCGACCGGGGACTGGGCACGCGGGCAGTGGACGTCGGACGGCTACCGGTTCGCGCTGGAGACGGCCACGTTCGCCGACCCGGGCGTGCTGTTCGCGGTGGCGGTGGTGGTCTCGGCCGTCCGGGGGTGGCGCCGCCGCAGGTCGGGGGCCGGGGTGCTGTCGGCGGTCGGCCCGGTGCTGCCGGTGGTGGTGCTGGCGGCCGCGTTGGCCTGGGCCACGCCGTCGGCCGGGCAGATCTGGGAGGCGCCGAGCGCGGTGGTGTTCCCGTCGGCGACCGAGTTCGACGGGCACATCCCGTTCGACGCGGCCGGCCCGATGGCGTCGCTGGCGGCCGGGCACACCGCGCAACTGGTGGGGGCGGTCGGGCTGCTGGCCTGGATGCTCGCCGGGCGGCTGCCCTGGAAGTGGCGGGTGGCGGTCTGGACGGTGGCCGCGGTCTACGTGGTCGTGTGCGCGGGCTCGTGGGTCTACCTCGGTTGGAGCCGGACCAGCGAGACCGTGGCGGCGGTGCTGACCGGCGTGGCGTGGGCGGTGCTCAACGCGGCGATCTGGTCGGCCCCGCGCCGCGACCCGGCGGTTGCCGAGGGAGGCACGGGGCTCGACGCGGAGAAGGCCGGGGAGCCCGTGACGATCTCGGCCGGTCCGTAGGGGCAGCGCGACCCGAGGCCGCGCGGTGCGCGTACGGGAAGAAGCGTGAGCGGAACGCTCAGGCCGAGTCGCGGATGACCAGGGTGGGCTGGAAGATGACCGAGCGGGGCAGGCGCCCCGGCGAGGCGATGTGGGCCATCAGCACCTCGGCCATCTCGGCCGCCATCTCCTCGACCGGCTGGCGGATCGTGGTGAGCAGCGGGCGGCAGTCGAGGGCGGCGCTGCTGTCGTCGAAGCCGACCACGGCGATGTCGTCGGGCACGCGGCGGCCCATGTCCTGCACCGCGCGCAGCGCGCCCTCGGCCATCAGGTCGCTGGCGACGAAGAGGCCGTCGAGGTCGGGGTGCTCGGTGAGCAGGCGCCGGGCCGACTCCTCGCCGCCGGCCCGGGTGAAGTCGCTCTCGACGGCCGGCACCGGGCCGAGGCCGCGCTGTTCGAGGTGGATGCGGAAGCCTTCGAGCCGGTCGAGGCCGGACGGGATGTCGGTCGGGCCGCTGATCGTGGCCAGTTTGCGGCAGCCGCGGCCGAGCAGGTGGTCGGCGGCGAGACGGGCGCCGAGGCGCTGGTCGACGTCGACGAAGCTCGCCGCCGAACTGGGCCGGCTCAGCGGCTGGGCCGGGCGGGCCGACAGGACCGCGGGGATGCCGAGGTCGTGCACCTGCCCGGGCAGCTCGTCGTGCTCGTGGCTGCTGATCAGCAGGACGCCGTCGACGTGGCCCTGCCGCAGGTAGCGGATGACCTGGTGATGGTCGGTCGAGTCGGTCGGGATGATCACCAGGTGGATGTCGTGGGGGCGCAGCGCCTGGGTCGCCCCGGCGGTGATGCGGCCGAAGTAGGGATCGGTGAAGATCCGGTTGAGGAACGAGTGGTTGTCGGGCCGGTCGGGCTCGCTGATCACCAGGGCGACCGAGTTGGAGCGGCGGGTCACCAGGCTGCGCGCGGCGACATTGGGGACATATCCGGTCTCGGCGATGGCCCGTTGGACGATCTCGCGGATCTTGGCGTCGACCGTCGGGGCGCCGTTGATCACCCGGGAGACGGTGGCCCGCGATACCCCGGCCGCCTCGGCGACCTGGTCCATGGTCGGCTGGTGTCCGCCGCGCGGGGGCCGGGAGCTCATGGCGTTGTTTATAGCACCGGCCGGAAGTCGGGGGAGAGCGCTCTCTCGGGGCTTCCGGCCGGTGACCATGATCAATTACCTACTGGTAGACGCGGACGTAGTCGACGAGCATCTGGGACGGGAACGGCGTGGTGGCGTCCACGGCGCCCGGCCAGTCACCACCGACCGCGAGGTTGAGGATGATGTAGAACGGGTGGTCGTAGATCCACGCGCCCCGGGTGTTCTCGACCGTATTGCGGTCGGCGTTCAACACCAGCTGGTTGTCGAGGTAGAAGCGGATGCCCTTGCTGTCCCACTCGGCGGCGTAGGTGTGGAAGTCGGCCGAGAGGTCGACGGTTTTGAGCGACTGACCGTAACCGTTGCCGCCGTTGTACATCGGCGCGTGCAGCGTCGAGTACGTCGTGGTGGTGTCCTTGCCGAGGATCTCCATGATGTCGACCTCGCCGTTGTAGGGCCACGGCCGCCCGGTGAGGAAGTCGGCGCCCATCATCCAGAACGCCGGCCAGAAGCCCTGACCCTTCGGCACCTTGATCCGGGACTCGACCCGGCCGTACTGGAAGGTGAAGTGACCGCCGGTGTTGATCCGGCCCGAGGTGTAGTCGTGGCCGTTCGACGACTCCTTCTTCGCGGTGATGGCCAGCTGGCCGTTGCCGTTCATGATCGTGTTGTCGCCGTTGGTGTAGTACTCCTGCTCGCCGTTCTGGCCGCCGCCGAAGTCCTGCGTCCACTTGGAGGAGTCCGGCTTGGTGCCCGATCCGCCGTTGAACTCGTCGTCGAAGACCATCCGGGTGGCCGGGAACGTCGGGTCGGCGGGCTGGGCCGGCGGGGCGGTCGGGTTGCCACCGGTGCCGTAGACGCTGAACTCCCACAGCGAGTAGCCGTAGGGGCCGCTGCGGGCGGTGCCGTACATCCGGACGTAGCGGCCGCTGCCGGTGGCGTTGATGACGTCCTTGAAGCCGTCACTGGTCGTGGTCGAGTAGATCGTGGTCCAGTTGGCGGCGTCGGCCGAGACCTGGATCTGGTAGGCCTTGCCGTACGCCGGGTCCCACTGCAGCACGACCTGGCTGATCTGCGCGGTGGCGCCCAGGTCGACGTAGATCCAGCCCGGGTCGACCCAGCCGGTCGTCGCGCTGGTCGCCCAGCGTGAGGCCGGGTCGTTGTCGAACGCCTTGTCGGCCGTGCACGGGTTGCAGTTCGCGTCGTTCTGCTCCGACGAGGCGTGGGCCGGCTTGTTGTAGGAGAGCAGCTTGGCCGTGCCGCTGGTCGGGGGCGGCGTGGTCGGCTGCGTGGTGGGCGGGGTGGTCGGCGGCGTGGTGGGCGGGGTGGTCGTCGTGCCGCCGCCGAAGACCTGGAACTCCCAGAACGAGTAGCCGTAGTTGGCCAGCGCCCGGGACGTCAGGTTGATCCGGACGTAGCGGGCGGTGCCGCTGACCGGGATGCTCTGCTGGCCGCCGGCACCGGTCGTCGTCGCGTACGCCTGCGAGTAGCTGGTGCCGTTGGACGAGAACTGGATCTGGAACGCGGTCGCGTAGGCGCCCTCCCAGTTGATCGCGATCCGGCTGACCGCGGTCGGGGTGCCCAGGTCGACCTGGAACCACTGGGTGGCGGACCAGGCGCTGGCCCATCGGGTGCCGTTGTTGCCGTCGACCGCCTCGGACGGCTGATAGCCGTTGGCGGTCTCGGTGGACGACGCGGTGGCCGGTTTGCCCTGCGACACCACCACCTCGGCCGCATCGGCGTGGGTGGTCGTGGCGACGAAATAGAGGGCGAGCAGGCCCGCGAGACTCGCGGTGAGGGCCAGCGCGCGGGCCGGGGACAGCCGTCTGCGTCTGGTCTCCAGGACTGGCGAGGTCATGGGGGTGACTCCTGGGGTCGGGGGACAGGTCGAGCGCCTCGGGGAAAGCGCTCTTTGAAATGACACTGTGAACCCCTGATTTCAGGCCTGTCAATGCCAGGTGAGCGGCTCGGAAAGCGCTTCCTGGACATCCGCCCAGGTCGAGGGGCGACCAGACGTCAGGTTCCGGAACCCAGGGCGTCACCGCCAGGCCCGGGTTCGCCGCCCGCTACATCGACGTGTGTCAGCTCATCATGGGCTGACGTTCCGCGGCGACCGGCCGGCGCCGGGCCGCCAGCGCGAACAGGCCGGCCGCCGGCAACAGGAACAGGCCGGCGGCCGAGATGCCGGCGCCGATCGAGCGGCGCTGGCCGATCAGGCCGGCCGGCGGGCCGCCCACGATCTGGCCGAGCGCGTCGGCCTGGGCCTGGATCGAGAAGACCGTCGCCCGCGAGCCGGGTGCGGTCGCCGACACCAGCCAGACGCTCAGGATCGGCCCGGCGCCGTCGCGCAGCAGCCGGACCGCCAGGTAGAGCGTGACCGCGAGCCCGAGCCGCCCGCTGAGCCCGAACCAGACCATGCCGGCCGCGGTGAGGGCCTCAAGCAGGGCCAGGACGCGGCCGGTCCGCCGCGGATCCAGTGCGTCGAGCTTGCGGCCGGCCACGCCCGTCACCACGATCGAGCCGAGCGCCGCGACCACGGCCAGGGAACCGAAGACCAGTTCGGCCGGCGCGCCGGGCCGGAACGGCAGCAGGAACGGCTGGCTCAGCCGGTCGAAACCCTCGCTGCTCATGCCGGCGAACAGGGTGCCGGCCACGATCCCGGCCAGCATCCCGCTGTGCCGCATGGCCCGGCCGCCCGACACCACCTGCCGGCGCATCGAACGCCAGGTGGTGCGTTCCCCGGTCGCCGTCGGCGACCAGCGCTCCTCGGTCATGACAAACCCCAGGAGTACGCCGAGAGCCAGCGTGAGCGCACCACCGACCACGATCGGGACACCAAGCCCGAACACGGCCAGTCCGGTCGCGGCGACGATCCCGAGCAGCGCGCCGGCCTGGCCGATCTGGCCGCCCCGGACGAACGCCCTGTAGACGCGGTCGTCGTCGATCTCGTCGGCCGCCCACGCCTCTTCGGCGCCGTCGACGCAGACCGCGCCGACCGACCAGATCACGTTGGCGACGAGGATCGCGGCGAACGACGGGAACAGGCCCCAGACCAGTAGGCCGGCACCCATCAGCAGATAGCCGGCGACCACCGACAGGCGGCGGCTGACCAGGTCGGCGATGACGCCGGTCGGCACCTGGGCGACGAAGCAGACCGTCTCCATCAGGGTGCCGACGAGGACCAGCCGGAGCGGGGACAGGCCGACGACGGTGGCCTGATAGATCAGATTGAGGGTGAACGCGGTGCTGCCGGCGAACGCGGCCCAGCCGCTGATGAGCAGGTACAGGCGATATGAGGACATGCGGAACTCTCCGGGATGACAGGGTCCCGGTGCGTCAAGCGGTCTGCCTCTAGGAGGTCATCAGCCCGGCAGCAGCCGCACAGCACCGGAGGGACGCGATGTCCTGCGGGGTCCTCATGCCGCGAATGCTGTCACGCGGGTCAACTCAATTAATGAGCCAACCGCCGGACCAGGTGGGGAACGGTCGACAGGCCGGCCCACAGCGCCAGGGCGGTCACGCCGAGAGCCAGGCCGGCCACGCTCGCGACGGTGCCGATCGCCGGGGCGGCGACCAGCATCGGCAGCAGGCGTACGGCGACCGCGCCGCCGAGCGCCCGGACCGAGGCGCTGTAGGCCAGGTCGCGGGTCAGGGCCGCGCGCGGCGCCTCCTCAGCGACCCGGGAGTCCATGTCGCCCTCGAACGCGGTCTGGCTCAGCCCGGCCAGGAACTGCGCCGCCAGCACCATCGGCGCGTACGCCGGAGCGAAGATCCAGCCGACCAGCATCCCCAGGCCCCACATCGTCCAGCGGAGCACCGCCGGCAGCCGGAGCTTGGCGATCAGGCCGGCCGCGGTCGTCGACAGGAGCGTGCCCAGGCAGAACGCGACCGCGGCCCCGGCGACCCAGCCGGAGCCGTGCAACTCCTCGGTGACCGGGACGGCCAGCAGGACCGGCCCGGCCGCGGTCAGCATGATGCCGCCGCCCGCGATCAACAGGCGTACGGACGGAAGCCGCACGCTCGCGTGCGCCTGCCGGACCACCTCGGTCGTCGGGATGCCGGGTCCCGGCAGCTGATTGCGGGAGGCACCGGGCATGGGGGAGATCCGGGCGCGGCGCGCGGTCACCATCGTCGGGAGCATCGACCCGGCGTACGCGACGAAGACCGCGACCAGAAGCCAGCCGGCCGGATAGCCGGCCGGGCCCTTGGGCAGAAGCGCGGCCAGCGCGGTGCCGCCCGCCTCGACGCCGGCGATGCCGACCGCGTAGCGGGTCATCGACCTCGTCGAGGCGTCGACCGCGCTGACCTCGGCCCGCATGCCGGCGTAGCCGGTCCACGCGGCCACGTTCATCAGCCCGATCGCGATCGCGACCAGCCAGGCCGGCAGGCCGGCGACGAGCGCGCCGAGGATGGCGATCCGCAGCGTCCCCTCGACCGTGGCGGTGCCGCGCAGCAGCCAGCGGCCGGTCAGCCGGCGGCTGAGCCAGCCGGTGACCGGCGCCGAGACCACGGTGCCGATGAGCATGGCCGCGCTGAACAGCGCCGCCTCGCTGAGGCCGCCGCGCGCGCTGCCGATGAGCAGCACGACGGTCCAGCCGAGCGAGTTGCCGAACGAGTCGATGACGCCGGAGAGGAGAAGTTCGCGCAGACGGCCGGCGCGGCGCCGCCCGCCGGGTCCGGCGCGACGGGGGGCGCGCCGGGCGTCGCGGGGAAAGGGGGGCTGGCGGGCCGGTG